>JBEIVF010000258.1:0-2562 GCA_040374005.1 Gemmatimonadaceae bacterium
ACGATGCCGTAGCGATCGCGGTAGTAGCCGATGTCGGATGGCAGCAGCGTGGTATCGCGGAGGCCCACCACGATCTGCTTGGACGATGCTGGCGGCGCCCAGAAGATGCGCACCGCGATCTGATCCTGCTTGATGACCTTGGGCGGCAACAGCGCCGTGTCGCCGACCTGGGCGAGGAAGGTCAGGTAGCCGGTCGCTTGGGCGCGATAGCCGAGGAGCGTGGTGTCGGTGAGCTGCGTCGTGCGGCGGGTGACGGCCCGCTCCGCGAGGGCGCGGGCAGTGGGCGTGTTCCAGTCCTGCGCACCGCTCATACTGGCCAGGGTGGCGAGCGCGAGCAGGACCCGGCCCCAAGCGCGTGTCATCGCCGCAGTTCGTGGATCAGGTGACGCAGTTCAGGCAGCAGGAGCCGCGTGAGGGCGAGCTCGACGGCCGCGATCGAACCGGGCAAGGAGATGACGAGTGCACCGTGCACGCTTCCCGCCACCGCGCGGGAGAGCATCGCGGCCGCGCCGATCTGTTCGTGGAAGCTCACGAGCCGGAAGAGCTCACCGAACCCCGGGATCTCCTTGGTGAACAGCGGCGTCACCGCTTCGACCGTGCGGTCGCGCGCACTGAGTCCGGTGCCCCCGGTGAGCAGGATGACGTCGGGCGTGGACTGTGCGAGGTGGAGTTGGACGAGCGCCCGCACGGCCGTCGCGTCGTTCGTCAGGAGCGCCCGCGCGATGACAGTGTGCCCGTCGCCCGTCAGGAGTTCCGCGGCGCGCGGGCCCGCCGTGTCGGTCTCCTCGGTGCGCGAATCGCTCACCGTGATCACCACGCACCGTAACGAGGCCCGCGCCGCTGCCGCGCGGTGGGCCGCCGTGCCCTCCGGCGTACTCATCGGCCGCTACTTCGCCTTGGCGCGCGCGGCGGCGATCGCCTCGCGCAGCTGGACCATCGATGACACGCCCTCGAGCTTTTGGACGTCCTCCGGCCCCGCGGCGCCCCGCGGGATCACCACGAACGTCGGCGTGGAGTTGATCTCGAAGGTGCTCGCGACCGACATATCAGAGAGGATCACCGGTGCCATCAGATCACGCGCCGAGCAGTCCGCGAACGCGGCCGCGTCCACCTTGGCTTCGGCGGCATACTTCGCGAAGATCGGCGTCGTTTCACGCGCATCCGACCACTCACTCGCGCGCCGGAGCAGACGGTCGCTCATGGCCGCGTAGGCCTCGTGACCGCCGAGGGCGCCGGCACAGAGCGCGGCCTCAGCCGCATGATACGAGCGCAGGAAACGCGGGATGAGGTAGCCCATGTACACCACACGGACATCCCGGCCCGCCGCCTGCTTCAGCGAATCGCCCAGCTGCGCGTGGAACTGCTGGCAGGCGCTGCACGAAAAGTCGAAGAACTCGAGGAGCACGACCATCGACGTGTCGGGACCCACGCCGCGGGCCGCATCGGCCTTGACCAACAGGTCGCGCTCGCCGCTCGCGGTCTGTGCGGCACTCGGCGCCGCGAACACCGCGAGCAGGACGAACGTGCAGATCAGGCGCAGTGGTCGCATCGGCCGTAGAGGATGACGTCGTGGTCCTCGAGCGTGAAGCCGCGCGGCGTGAGCGCCGCGAAGTCGTTCGAGGTGAGCTTCGCGATCCCGCCAGGGCACCCATCGAGGTCATAGACCTTCTGACAGCGGCGGCATTGGAAGTGGTGGTGGTGCCGCAGTCCGGCGCGCTCGTAGCGCGGATTCTCGCCGGGGAGCATCACCGCCGTCAGGTGCCCGTCGTCCACCAGCGACTTGAGCGTGCGGTAGACCGTTGCGATCCCGAGCTGGGGCACGAAGCGCTGCGCTGATCCGAGGACTTCCTGCGGGTCGAGCGGGCGTTCGGTCTCTTCGAAGACGCGCTGGATCGCGGCGCGCTGACGGGTCTGGCGTTCCATGCGGGAAATATACACCCGCTGGAACGCCAGGTCCCCGCCCTGTAACGGGCTAATGCCCGTCGTGCTTGTGGATCATGTTGCCGTCCTTGTCGTGCTGCATCACTGCTCCGTAGGCCATCGTCGGCTTGGGGAGCCCGAGCTGGAAGCCCACCGCGGGACCGCCTTGATTCTCGATGCCCATCCCGATGGACATCCGGCGCCACGCGGCCTCGGTCATCACCTCGGTGGTGTCGTCGCGGTAGGCCGAGGCGGCCACGAGGATCGTGGCTCGCTTCTGCGCGCGCGGGATCGCCTCATTGGCGAGGATGTCCGACACGACATCGTGCATACCATGCAGGTTGTCGAAGATGATCGCCGCCTCGGGGAACCGAGCCGCGAACGCCGGGGCCACGGCGGCCGTCATCGGCATGGTGTGCGGCATCGAGTTGGGGGCATCGAGCATCATCTGCCGGAACCGCGCCACCGCCGCGATCACCCCCATGCGCTTCTCTTCGGGCGACTTCCCGATCACGAGCGGCTCATACAGGCCGATCTGCAACCAGTGGTAGGCCCAGATGAGGCCGTTGAACTTGGGCGCCGCTTTGCGGAACGCCAAGGAGTACGACTGCTCCTGCATCAACGCCATCGTCTTGGCCGTGG
>JBEIVF010000093.1:0-7571 GCA_040374005.1 Gemmatimonadaceae bacterium
AACCCGCCGAGGTCGTCACGTTCTCGGCCCGCATCGAGGCCGAGTTGGCCGAACTGGGTCCGGACGAGCGGACGGAGTTCCTCGCATCGCTCGGCCTAGAGTCGGCCGGCCTCGACCGACTCATTCGGGCTGGCTACCATCTTTTAGGCCTCCGGACGTACTTCACGGCCGGTGAGCAGGAGGTCCGGGCGTGGACCATCTATAATGGCGACACGGCGCCCAAGGCCGCCGGCGTCATCCATACGGACTTCGAGAAGGGGTTCATCCGGGCCGAGACGGTGGCGTTCGAGGCATTCGTCCGGACGGGTGGCTGGAAGGGGGCCAAGGATCAGGGACAGGTCCGCTCCGAGGGCAAGGAGTACGTGGTGGCCGATGGGGACGTGCTCCTGTTCCGCTTCAATGTCTAGGACTTGTTGGCCTCCTTTGGCCGGTCGGGAGGGTCGCGGATTGCCCCAGCGATGGATCCGGTTCGTGACCTGCCATTGACGTTCGGCGCCGCGAGTGTAGCGTAGAGCAGCCCGGTTTGTGTCTTCCGACACGACCCCCGGGCCCGAACTACAACCATCGAGGCAGATGATGAGCGTCGGCATTTTCATTCGGCGGTTCGCACTGGTGGCCTTTGCCGCCATCGCGTCCCCGGCTTTGGCGCAGAATGGCGCCTTGACCGGACGCGTCACGGACAGTGACACGAAGGCGGGGGTCTCGGGCGCCCAGGTCGTGGCGCTGGCATCCTCGGGCAGCACCGCTGGCGGGGCGGTGGCGGACGAGCAGGGCGCATTCCGGATCGGCGCACTCCCCGCGGGCACCTACACCATCGTGGTCACACGGATCGGCTACACGCCCAAGCGGACCCCGGGCGTGACGATCGGCGCCGGACAGACGGTCTCGCTGAACGTCGAGGTCGCCGGCATCACGGCGAGCCTGAACCAGGTGGTCGTGTCCAGCTCGCGTGCGCCCGAGAAGGTCCTCGACGCACCGGCCTCGATCTCGGTGGTCAGCGAGGCACAGATCGCCGCGCGGCCGTCCGTGACGGCCGTCGAGCACCTCAAGAACACACCGGGCATCGATATCTCGCAGGGCGGACTCATCCAGTCCAACGTGGTCGCCCGCGGCTTCAACAACATCTTCTCGGGCTCCATGCTGATGCTCCAGGACTACCGGTTCGCCGGCGTCCCGTCGCTCCGCGTCAACGTGCCCTTCCTCTTCACCGGCAGCAACGAGGACGTGGAGCGCATCGAAGTGCTCCTCGGACCGGCGTCGGCACTCTACGGCCCGAACTCGGCCAATGGCGTGCTGCACTTGATCACCAAGTCGCCGTTCACCTCGCAGGGCACCATGGTCACGATCGACGGTGGTGAGCAGTCGGTGCTCCGCGCGTCGTTGCGTCACGCCCAGCAGCTCACCGAGCGAACGGCGTTCAAGCTCTCGGGTGAGTACCTGACGGGCAAGGACTTCCAGTACGTCGATCCCGGCGAGCCGGGCACGTTCCCGGCGCAGGCGCCGGCGGGCCGGGCCGGTCAGCCCAACACGCGCGACTTCAACGTGGAGAAGTACACGTTCGAGGGCCGGTTCGATGTTCGTCCCGACGCCAACACCGAAGCAGTGACCACGGTCGGCTTCACCAACGCCGGTCGCGGCATCGAGCTCACCGGCGCCAACGGCGCGGCGCAGATCCAGAACTGGACGTACCTCTCGCTGCAGCAGCGCTTCCGCCGCGGCAAGTTCTTCGCGCAGGCGTTCGCGAACCTCTCGGACGCGGGCAACGACACCTCGGCCTCGACGGCGGGCACGTACTTGCTCCGCTCCGGCCAGCCCATCGTCGACCAGTCGCGGGTGCTCGCCGGTCAGGTGCAGCACGGCTTCTCGCTGGGTTCCTCCAACTTCACGTACGGCGCGGATTACATCTTCACCAACCCGCGCACGGGCAACACGATCAACGGGTCCAACGAGGACATCGATGACGTGACCGAGTACGGCGCGTACATCCAAGGCACGATCCCTCTCGCCGCGAAGTTCGACTTCGTCGGTGCGCTGCGTGCGGACAAGCACAGCCAGATCGAGAGCGAGCAGATCTCGCCGCGGGCGGCGTTCATCTACAAGCCGAGCCCCACGCAGAACTTCCGCGCGACGTACAACCGTGCGTTCCAGGCGCCGGCGAACTTCCAGTACTTCCTTGACCTGGTGCAGCAGCGCAACGCCGGCGGCTCCGGCTTCGACGTGCGCGCCGTTGGCAACTCCGTTGGACATCAGTTCGATCGGACGTGCTCCGATGCGGCGTTCGGCGACTTCTGCATGCGCTCCATCTACAATGGTGGCGGGCGCACGCGCGCGTCGGCCGCACAGGTGTACCAGAACGTCGTGACGGCGCAGCAGGCGCGCTTGGTCGCGAACCTCACGGCGGGTCTCACCCCGCAGGTGGGGGCGCAGCAGGCGGCCGGGCTGGCCGCCGCGATCGTCAACGGCATGAAGACCGCGGCGCCGACGGACGCGCAGGTCGGCACGCGTGTCGCGTATCTGACGGCGGGCACGGTGAACTTGGCGCCCGAGCAGATCAACGACATCGCGCGTCAGAACGCCGGCTACAACAACACGTTCGAGCTCGGCTACAAGGGCTTGATCGGCACCAAGGGCCGGTTGTCGGTGGACCTGTGGTTCCAGCAGCGTGGCGAGGTCAGCCCGCCGGCGTTCGCGGCCACGCCGAGCGTGTTCTTCCAAGGCCAGCAGCTCGGCGGCTTCGTCGGCACGAACATCGTGCAGACGCTGGTCCCGATCTTCATGGCCCAGGGCATGAGCCAGCAGCAGGCGATCGCGCAGGCGACGGCGATCTCGCAGGGTGTCACGCCCGGCCTCGCCACGGCGCTCGCCTCGGCGCCGTTGGGCACGGTCACCTTCGGTGAGACGTCGGACGTGCTGTTCACGTACGGCTCGGCCGGCAGCGGCACGCTCGACGTGGGCGGCATCGACGTCGGCTACGACTACATCCTGAACGAGAAGTGGAGCGTCGCGGGGACGTTCTCGCACATGACCGAGAACGAGTTCCCCGAGTTCGTCGGCGGCAACTCGCTTCCGTTCCGCACCAACTCGCCGATGAACAAAGCGACGCTCGCGGTGCGATTCACCAATGAGGTGCGCGGCTTCAACGTCGAAGTGCGTGGGCGCTATGCCGATGCCTTCGACGTGAACTCGGGCGTCTTCTACTCGGGCGCGAACATCGCCCCGCCGGGTGGCACCTGCTCCGCGGCCGCGGCGGACCAGTGCACGGGCGCGCCGGGTGCGCAGTCGTACCAGTACCCCAGCGTCCCGGTGAACATCACGGCCGACGTCAACGTGTCGTGGCGCCTGCCGTTCATGGCCGACAACCTCACGTGGTCGGTGCTCGCCAACAACATCCTCGACAACCAGCGCGCCTCGATGGCCGGCGTGCCAGCGATCGGGCGGTTGGTGATGACGCGACTCCAGTACAAGTTCTAGAACTGCGGTAGCACGAGTAGCACGAAGGGGTGGGTTCCATTGCGGAGCCCACCCCTTCAGCTTGTCTACAGACCCGTGCCTCTCGTGCTTCCCGTGCCTCTCGTCCTGACTGCCCACAGGGGTGACCGCGCCCACCACCCCGAGAACACCATCTCGGCGATGGCGAGCGCGGTCGCGCTCGGGGTCACGAGCATCGAGTGCGACGTGCACCTCTCGGCGGACGGCGAAGTGGTGGTGTGCCACGACCCCACGGTGGACCGCACCACCGACGGCACGGGGGCCATCGCCGCCTTGCCGTGGGCCGCGTTGCAGGAGTTCGACGCCGGGGCGCGGTGGACGCCGCACGCGGACCCCGAGATGGCCAACGGTGGCGTGCGAAGCGGACCCACGCCGTTCGCCGGGCAACGCATCCGGTTGCCCCGACTCGCCGAGGTCCTCGAGAGTTTTCCCGAGGCCTCCTTCATCATCGAGCTCAAATCGGTGGCCGTGGCGGCGCCCACGATCGCGCTGCTCCAGCGCATGCAGGTCCAGCGCCGGGTGCTGGTCGGGTCGTTCTTGGCGGCCGCGCTCCATCCCGCTCGGCAGTCGGGGTTCCGCACCACCGCGGCTGAGAGCGAACTGGTCCGGCTGCTCCCGGCGGCCATCCTCCGTGGGGCAGCGCCAGCGCAGCCCTTCGACGCGCTGGCCATCCCGCCCAGCTGGCACGGGATCCCCGTCCCGATCGGCGGATTCGTCCGGTCGCTCGGGCTCCCGATCCATGTGTGGACGGTCAACGACCGATCCCACGCCGAGCGGCTGGTGGCCCGCGGGGTCACGGGGATCATCAGTGACGACCCACGGGTCATGCTGGGGCTCTGAGCGCCTCCAGCTCGGCCCACCCCTGCTCCTGACGACCGCTGACGTTGCCTTCCCGTCCGGATCGGGATAACTTTCAAGGCTAACACAGAGCGAGCCCGCATTCGGCGGTCTCGCCCCTCCCCACGCGATCGGCAAGGCCGCGAGGGGCACCCAGACCAAAGGGAGACTTGCCGTGACTCGTGCGTACGAGACGGTCTACATCTTCGACTCCGCCCTGGAAGATCAGGTCATCGTCGATAAGCTGGCGAAGTTCCACGCGCTCTTGAGCGCCGAGGGGGAGATCACCCTCGATCATTGGGGCCGCCGCACCCTCGCCTACAAGATCGGCCGCCGCGACACCGGCTATTACGTCGTGGCCCGCTTCACCTGTGACCCGACGACGTTGCCGGAGTTCGAGCGGGCGCTCAAGCTTGACGACGACGTGGTCCGTTATCTCGTCTCGATCCACGAGCACGAGCTCGGCGCTCCGCCGATGACCGAAGAACAGCTCGCTGCCGCGCGTGCGGCCGCGGAAGATGACGACGAGGACGACGAATAATGGCCCGCCGCACGAAGAAGCCGTCGCCGATCAATGAGGCGAACATCCGCTACGTCGATTACAAGGACGAGCGTTTCCTCTCCCGCTTCATCTCGGACACGGGGAAGATCCTCCCGGCCCGCTTGAGCGGCGTCGATGCGCGTCACCAGCGTCAGCTGGCGGCCGCGATCAAGAAGGCGCGCTTCTTGGCGCTCCTGCCGTACCTGCGCGGTCAGCAGGGCTAAGCTGTGACGACCGCGGAGGCTGCTCCGCGCGAACGGGGGTGGCGTCGCCTCCTCCCTGCCCTCGCGGTCTTCTTGTTCGTGCCGGCGATCCCGCAGTTGCGGCTGATCGTCCCGATCGAACAAACGTTGTTGGTGTTGGCCCCGATCCTCGCCATTGCGGGGTGGCTCGGGTGGCGCGAAGGAGGTCGGCTGTGGTGGGCCCTCACGTGGTCCGCCATCGCCGTCTGGGTCCTCTCTCGTCCGATGGCTGGTGGGGCGGAGTACGTCGCGTTCGCGCGTGGATGGGCGTTGGTGCTGGCCGGGTCGTTCGGTGTGACATCCTTGATGGCGCCGGCCCGATCCTTCTTCATCCGCAGCGTGTCCACGGTCGGCATCGCGGCCCTCATTGGTGGTGTGGTCCTCGGCATCTCGGGGAGTGGGCCGCGACAACTGTCTCGAGTGATCGGGGCGGAGATCGCGGATCGGGTGGATCTGTCCGTCGCCGCGTTGCGTGAGCGGACGACGACACCCGAGTGGCAAGCGGTCGAGCGCGACAACCCCGACGGGGCCGCCGCGGTTCGACAGATGGTCGACGGGATCGACGAGCAACTTCGGGCGCTGGCTCCGGCTGGTTCCCTGCTGTTTCCTGCCCTCCTCGCGTTCGAGACGCTCGCTGCGCTCGCCTTAGCGTGGAGTTTGTTCCACCGGTTGTCCCGGGCACGGATCGGTCCGCCGCTCCAGCCGCTCCGGGAGTTCCGGTTCGACGATCAGCTCATTTGGGGGGTGATCGTCGGCTTGGTCTTCGTGCTCGTCCCCGGCTTGTCCGAGGCGCGGGAGTTCGGGATCAACGTGTTGGTGTTCTTTGGCGCCCTGTACGCGGTCCGCGGGCTGGGCGTGATGTCGTGGTTCCTCGTGTCCCCGGGCCGGCTGTTCGGCTCGATGGTGATGATCGCCGTCGCACTGATCCCAGTGCTGTGGTCGATCCCGCTGGGGCTCGGGCTCGGTGATACGTGGATCGACTGGCGGCGCCGCGTGCGCCCCGCAACCCCTGGGAGTACGCAATGACTGAAGTGATCCTTCGACAGGCAGTGGTGAACCTCGGACACGCCGGCGACGTCGTGGAAGTGTCCGCTGGCTACGCCCGTAACTATCTCCTCCCGCGTGGCGTGGCGTATCTCGCCACCACCGGGAACCAGAAGCGCAGCGCCCAGGAGAAGGCGCGTCTCGACGCGGCCGAGTCGGCGCGCGTCGCGGCGGCGCAGGAACTGGCCACCAAGATCGAAGCCGTCTCGCTCACCTTCTCGGCCCGCGTCGGCGAAGAAGGCAAGCTGTTCGGCTCGGTCACCTCGGCGGACATCGTCGCGCAGATGGAAGCGCAGGGCGTGCACGTCGAGAAGCGCATGATCGACCTCCCGGAGCCCATCAAGGCCCTCGGGATGTACAAGGTCGGCGTCCGGCTCCACGCCGACGTCCGCCCCGAGATCAAGGTCTGGGTCATCAAGGGCTGAGCGGCAACGCTTGCTCGCAGGCGAAGGGCCGGGTCCGACGAGACCCGGCCCTTCACGTTTTCACGCTGTTGGACGTCTCCCGCCTGTCGGCGGAGCGTCCCCATCCCCAGTTTTCTCTGACGGCGGTCCGGGAACCTCTGACCGCGTCCGGAGTTCGAAGGTACAGGAGAGTATGACCAAGCGATCCCCCCGCCCCGCCGCCACCGCCGCCTCGCCGGCTGCGCGCACTTCGGAGCCGCACGTGCGTCGTGCTGCGGCCTTGATGCTCGATCTCAAGGCCCGCGACCTCGTCGTGCTCGATCTTGCCGGGATCACGGACATGACCGACTTCTTCCTGATCGCGAGCGGGACGTCGGACACGCATGTGCGGTCGGTCGCGCAGAACGTGGTGGACGGGATGAAGGCCGTCGGTTATGCGGTGGCCCACACCGAGGGGCTGGAGCAAGGGCGCTGGGTCGTCCTCGACTTCGTGGATTTCGTCGTGCACGTCTTCCATCCCACGCTGCGAGACTTCTATCAGCTGGAGCGACTGTGGGGCGATGCCCGGCAGCTCCCGCTGGAGTCTTCAGGAGCTGCCTGATGCCCCGTCGCCTGCTGCCCGTCGTCGCGCGGACCGTCGCGCTCCTCTTCGCTCTGCTGGCCGGCGCGATGCCGACGTCAGTCAGTGCGCAACAATACTTCGGGCAGAATCACGTCCAGTTCAAGCAACTCGACTGGCGCGTGCTCAAGACGGCGCACTTCGATGTGCACTATTACCCCGAGATCGAGGAAGCCGCGATCCTCACGGGCCGCATGGCCGAGCGATCGTATGCACGGCTCTCGCGCATCTTCAATCACACGTTCCGCGAACGGAAGCCCATCATCCTGTTCGCCTCGCGCGGCGACTTCGCGCAGAACAACGTCACGGGTGATCTCGGTGAAGGCACGGGCGGTGTCACCGACGCGCTCCGCCAACGCAACATGTTCTTCTTCGCCGGCGACCTGAAGGAAGCC
>JBEIVF010000315.1:0-1580 GCA_040374005.1 Gemmatimonadaceae bacterium
AAGGTGATGGCGGCCGACGCGCTCAAGCTCGCGGGCAAGGGTGCCAAGACGGTTCAGGGCTCGGAAGCCAAGATCACCGTGATGGGCGGCGTGCCGATGATCAACCAGGCGCACATCGTCAAGACGGACATCATCGCCAAGAACGGCGTGATCCACGTGATCGACGCAGTGATCCTGCCGCCGGCCAAGTAACTCGGTCACTGCGAAGTAGGCAGTACGGGGAAAAAGAGTACGGGGTAACGCGGGGTGACCATCACGGTTGCCCCGCGTTACTCTTTTTCGGACCCTCTTACCCCCGCTCAATGATCGCCTTCCGCACTTTCCTTGGCGCTGCTGTCCTCACGGCGCCATTCGGTCTCCTCGCGCAAACCGCTGCCCCCAAGGCGCCGGCTGACCTGATCGTCACTAACGCCCGCGTCTACACGGCCGACGACGCCCGTCCGCTGGTGGAAGCGTTCGCGGTGCGCGATGGACGCATCGCCTTCGTGGGCTCGCAGCGAGAGGCCGCCGTTCTCCGTGGCCCAAACACCCGCGTCGTCGACGCCGGTGGACGCACCGTGATTCCGGGCATGGTCGATGCCCACGCGCACTTCAGTGGACTGGCCCAGACGCTGCGGTCGGTGGATCTCACGGGCACCAACAGCCTGGCCGAGGTCATCGCGCGAGTGGTGGCGAAGTCGACGTCGGTACCCAAGGGCACGTGGATCACGGGCCGCGGCTGGGACCAGAACGATTGGGGCGTGACCGACTTCCCGACGCACGAGGCGCTAACGGCGGCGCTGCCGGATCATCCGGTGCTGTTGGAGCGCGTGGACGGACACGCCATGTACGCCAACATGGCCGCGATGAAGGTGGCGGGCGTGACGGCCGCCTCGAAGGCGCCGGTGGGTGGGCAGATCATCAAGGACGCCAAGGGCAATCCGACGGGCGTGTTCGTGGACAACGCGTCGAACGTGCTCGAGGAGAAAGTGCCGGCGCCCACGGCGGCGGAATACAAGAGCGCGCTCAAGGAAGCGATCGCGCTGATGCACCGCTGGGGACTCACCGGCATGCACGACGCTGGCGCGTCGCGTACCGCGATCGACACGTACGAGGAGCTGGCGAAGGCCAAGGAACTCAACCTCCGCCTGTACGTGATGATCAGCGACGACAAGGCGGCGCTCGATCACTACTTCGCCAAGGGGCCGCAGTCGGCGCTGTACGACGGGCAGCTGTGGGTGCGCGCGGTGAAGCTGTACGCCGACGGCGCGATGGGCTCGCGTGGGGCGGCGTTGTTGGAGCCGTACAGCGACGACCCGAACAACTCCGGGCTGCTCAAGAGCACGCAGGAGCACATTCGCGACGTGGCCGAACGGGGCCTCAAGGCGGGGTTCCAGATCAACTCGCACGCCATCGGCGACCGCGGCAATCGCGTGGTGCTCGACGCGTACGAGCAGGCGCTGAAGACGGTGCCGAGTGTGGACCACCGGTTCCGCGTGGAGCACGCGCAGATCCTGCATTACGACGACATCCCGCGTTTTGCGCAGCTGGGGGTGATACCCAGCATGCAGGCCAGTCATCAGACCAGCGACATGTACTGG
>JBEIVF010000121.1:0-6334 GCA_040374005.1 Gemmatimonadaceae bacterium
CGCGCACCGAATGCTGCGTCGGCTTGGTCTTCACTTCGCCCGCCGCCGCGATGTAGGGCACCAACGTGAGGTGGATGAAGATCGCATTGTCGCGCCCCACATCATGTCGGAACTGGCGGATCGCTTCGAGGAACGGCAACGACTCGATATCGCCCACCGTCCCGCCGATCTCCACCAACACCACGTCGTTCTCCGGCGCCAAGCGACGGATCGCCCCCTTGATCTCGTCCGTCACGTGCGGGATCACCTGCACGGTGGAGCCAAGGTACTCGCCCCGTCGCTCCTTCGAGATGACGTTGGAGTAGATGCGGCCCGTGGTCACATTGTTGGCCTGCGCCAACGAGCGATCGATGAAGCGCTCGTAGTGCCCGAGATCGAGGTCCGTCTCCGCCCCGTCATCCGTGACGAACACCTCGCCGTGTTGGAACGGCGACATGGTGCCCGGATCCACGTTGAGGTACGGGTCGAACTTCATGATCGTCACGCGCAGTCCGCGCAGGGCCAGCAATCGCCCGAGCGAGGCGGCGGCGATGCCCTTGCCGAGCGACGACACGACGCCGCCGGTAACGAAGATGTACTTAGTGGGGTGCTGCGTGGGCGGGGTCGTCATCAGAGCGCAGTGGCAATAGGGTCGGACCAACGGGCATTGGCCCGGGCCAGATCTTCAGGAGTATCGATCCCGCCGCCGTGCACCGGCGGGACTGGAGCAACGCCCATCGGCATCCCCGCAGCGATGGCGCGGAGTTGTTCCAAGCGTTCAACGAGCTCGAGCGGATGGGGCGGCAGAGCGACCCACCGCGCGAGCGCGTCGCGCGTGTACGCGTACACACCAAGGTGCTGGAAGATGAGTGGGGCCTGCGTGGCCGCATCACTCGCATCGCGCAGGTACGGGATCGGTGCCCGCGAAAAATACAGCGCCCGGCCCGTGTCATCGGTGACCACTTTCACCACGCTGGGTTCCGACAGGATCTCCGCCGTCGCGGCGGCCGCCGCGGTCCCCAACGGGAACCGCCCACTCGTCACCTGCTCGGCCGCGCCGCGCACGGCCGCGCCCGTCAGCCAGGGTTCGTCACCCTGCACATTCACGATCACCTCGAAGCGCGCGAACTGCGGCTGGAGGGCCACCTCGGCCACGCGGTCGGTGCCTGAGATGTGCGCGTCGCTGGTGAGGACCGCGTCGCCACCCGCCGCGCGCACCACCGCGGCGATCTCCTCAACGTCCGTGGCGACCACCACGTGGTCGGCCGCTTGCATGGCGATCACGCGTTCCCAGACTCGGACGATAAGGGGAGCTCCCCCCAGGAGGAGGAGCGGTTTCCGCGGGAGACGCGTCGCCCCGAGGCGGGCCGGGATGACGGCCAAGGTGCTCATTGGGACACCGGGAAAGCGGGGGGCGCAGATGCAAAATCCACGCCAAGGAAATCTATCCCGCGCCCGTGGCCTGTCCAGCCGTTAGCGTCGATGAGCCGACGCCATGCGGAGGAAGTTCCCGAGGAGCTCCTTCCCGTTATGGGTCAGGATCGACTCCGGGTGGAACTGGACCCCCCACACGGGATGGGTCCGATGCCGGAGGGCATGGATCTCGGTCGGGGCGTCCACGGCCGTCGCGGTGACCTCGAGCTCGGCGGGCAACGTCGTGGGCTCCACCACCAACGAGTGGTACCGCATGACCTCCAGCGGCGTCGGGAGCCCCGCGAAGAGGCCCGTCCCGTCGTGGGTGATCAGGGACGTCTTCCCGTGCATGACCCGATCCGCCCGCACCACAGCGCCGCCGTACGCCTCCCCGATCGCCTGGTGGCCCAGGCACACCCCGAGCATCGGGATCGTGGCGCCCCACGCGCGGATCACCGGGATGGTCACGCCAGCGTCCGCGGGGGTGCATGGCCCAGGCGAGAGCACGATGGCCGTCGGGGCCAACGCGCCCACCTCCTCCACGCTGATCTGGTCGTTCCGCCGGACGTCGAGGGCCTCGCCCATCTCGCCGAGGTACTGGACGAGGTTGTACGTGAACGAGTCGTAGTTGTCGATGACGAGGATCATCAGCCGCGGGGGTGGAACTGCTGGTGGACGGTCCGGAGATAGTCCCGATCCACATGCGTGTAGATCTGGGTCGTGGCGATGTCGGAATGACCGAGCATCTCCTGCACGGCGCGCAGGTCCGCACCGCCTTCGAGGAGATGCGTCGCGAACGAATGACGTAACGTATGCGGTGACACCGGCGTCGTGATCCCAGCGGATTCTACGTGCTTGCGCAGGATGAGCCACGCGCCCATGCGCGAAAGCGGTCGGCCGCGCGCATTCAAGAACAGGCGCCCTTTCCCCTCTCCCCGCTCGAGGCGCGGGCGGAGTTCGCGCAGATACAGCGCCAGCGCACCCACGGCGGACCGCCCGATGGGGACGAGACGCTCCTTGCTCCCCTTCCCGAAGACGCGGACGAGTCCGTCCTCCAGCGGCACATCACTCAGGCCGATCGAGATCCACTCCGACACCCGCAGCCCGGCACTGTAGGCCAACTCGAGCATGGCGCGGTCGCGGAGGCACAGCGGTTCGTCCAGCCGAGGCGCGGCGAGCAGCGCGCTGATCTGCTCGACGGTGAGGATGTCGGGGAGCGTGCGGCCCTTCTTGGGCGCCTCGAGTCGGTCCGACGGGTCCACCGTGAGCACCCCCTCCGCGAGCAGGAAGGCGAAGTAGGTGCGGAACGCCGAGAGCGCGCGGCGGAGCGAGGCCGGTGCCAGCCCGGCGTCCTTCAGCGCGTACAGGTGCGCGCGCAGGAGCGCGGTGGTGAGGTCCGCTGGCGCCGTGGCCCCCTCAGCGACCGCAAAGGCGAACAAGCGGACCAGATCGCGCGTGTACGCCTCGATGGTGCGTGGCGAGGACCCATGCTCGAGGTGCAACGCATCGAGGAAGAGCGCCAGATGGACGCGCCGCGGGTCGAGATCAGTGGGCTGACTCACGCGGTACAAACTAGCATCCGCGGCGCCGGATCCTGACTACGCCTTGGGCGGATGGCGCTTCCGCCAGAAGCGGATGGCGAAGAAGGTCACCACGGCAGAGAACGCCAAACCGACGCCCGCGCCCCACTGCCCCACCGCCTTCAACTGCACAGAATACTCTTCCCAGTTATCACCGACCTTGAACGCGATGTAGGTCAGTGTGCCGTACCACAGGGCCGACGCCATCGACACCACGGTGAGCGAACTCCACGGGTTGAGCCGAAGCGCCCCCGCGACCATCGGCACGATGGAGCGCACGCCGGGGATCAGACGGCCGATGAACAGCGCCAACATCCCGTAGCGCTCATACATCTGCTCGAGCTTCTCTTCGCGCTGGACCAAGCCCCGTTCGACCATGCGCTCGTGCAACTCGTCGGCGCCGTAACGGCGGCCGAGGACGTACACGAGTGCCGCGCCCGACACCGAGCCCGCGACGATCGAGCCCATGGTCAGCGTGATCGACGCATCGCCGGCCGCCGCGATGAACGAGATGAACCCGATCATCGAGTCGGACGGCAACGGCGGGAAGACGTTCTCGAGGAACGCCAACACGTAGCCCGCGCCGGCCAGCGCCGCCGGAGGCAGCGCCAGTAACCAGTCGAAGGCCTGCTGGAGCGATGGCATCAGGACGGCACCCGCAAAACGCTCAGACCGCCGCCGGGACGAGGGTGGCCACTGCCATCACGGCGAGTCCCTCGCCGCGACCGACCCATCCCATCCCCTCGTTGGTCTTCCCCTTGATCGAGATGTCGTCCTGGGCGATGCCGATCGCGGCGGCGATCCGTGCGCACATCGCGGCGCGGTGCGGGCCGATCTTCGGGCGCTCCGCGATCACCGTCACATCAAGATAGGCCACCGCCCAGCCGCGCCCGCGCACCAAGGTGTGGGCGCGCTGCAACATGTCGATGGAGTCGCGGCCCTTGTTCTCGGCGGCCGTATCAGGGAACAGCGCGCCGATGTCCCCGGCATTCGCCGCGCCAAGAATCGCGTCGGTGAGGGCGTGACAGATCGCGTCGCCATCCGAGTGTCCGGCCAAGTGGACGTCACTCTCCAACGCGAGGCCGCCGAGGATCATCGGCCCACCCGGCGCGAAGCGGTGCGAGTCGTAGCCGATCCCCGTGCGCGGGGTGGACGGCGGCCGCACGTGCGCCGGGCGGAACGCCGCCTCCGGCGCCGTCAGCGGCGCGGTGGCCCGTAGCCCGGACAGCGCGGCCGTGAAATGGGCGACATCGATCGGGTCACCGCCCGAGAGCGCCGCAGCCGCCGCCAGCAGTGGCTCGAGGTCGTCGTTGAGCGTGGAGATCGGGATCGGGGGGAGTTCCACGCCGTCCGCGGACAGCGCGTCACTGAGATCACGCACACGCGGCCGGCTGGCGCCTCGTTCCTCGGAGAGCGCCGTGGCGGCGTTGATCAGCTGACGCGCGGCGGTCGAGAACTTGACCGCCACCTCAGGCCGCCGCGTGCGACGCGGGCAGGAGCGAGTAGTCCTGGCGCCGCCGGTTGGGCGTGAAGCCCGCTTCCGTGATGAGCCGCTCGATCTCTTCGGTCGTCGTGCGGTAGGTCGTGTTGGCCGCGGACACGACGTTCTCTTCGATCATCAACGACCCGAAGTCGTTGCAGCCGAAGTGCAGCGCCGTCTGTCCCACCTTGAGTCCCATCGTCACCCAGCTGGCCTGCAGGTTGGGCACGTTGTCGAGCACGATGCGCGACATCGCCACCGTGCGGAGGTACTCCGTGGCATCGGTCTTGGTATACCCCGAGAACTCCGGCGTGTTCTCGGGCTGCAATGGCCACGTGATGAACGCCGTGAACCCGCCCGTGCGGGCCTGCACCGCGCGCACGCGCAGCAGATGCTCCAATCGCTCTGCCAAGGTCTCGCCCAAGCCGTACATCATCGTCACCGAGGTCTTCATGCCCTCGGTGTGCGCCAGCTCCATGATCTCCAACCAGCGATCCGCCCCGGCCTTCTTGGGGGCCGCGTAGTCACGGACGCGCTGCACGAGGATCTCGCCGCCACCACCCGGGATCGAGTCGAGTCCGGCGCTCTTCAGTTCGCGGATGATCGTCGTCGCATCCAAGGCGAACACGCCCGCGAAGAAGTCCACCTCGCTCGGCGAGAACCCGTGGATGTGGATCGGGTGGTACTTCTTGATGTACCGGAGCAGATCCAAGTACCACTCGAACGGGATGTACGGATTGTGTCCACCCTGGATCAGGATCTGCACCCCGCCCATCGCCTTCGTCTCTTCGATCTTCTCGCCGATCTGCTCATACGAGAGCGTATAGCCCTCGGTGTGCTTGGGGCGCCGATAGAACGCGCAGAAGCCACAATCCGCCACACACACGTTGGTGTAGTTGATGTTGCGGTCGACGATGTACGACACCACGCCGTGCGGGTGACGTTCACGGCGCATCTGATCCGCGAGACCACCCAACTCGAGGAGTGGGGCGTTCGCGTACAGGTCGAGCAGATCGGAGGGAATCTCCACAGGACGGCAGCGGCGAGAGGAACCGAAATCTACATCGCTGCGCGAGGGTCGTCCCTTACGCGGCGGGAAGGAAGACCAACGGTGACGCGGGCACCTTGCCCATGGCGGCCAGCCGCCGGAAGAACTCCGTCAGCCCACCCAGATCGGCTAACGACAACCCGTAGTCCAACCCGGACAGATACCGCAGGCAGGCCTCTGGTGTCACACCCGTCGTGAGCGCGGCATCGGCGGCCAAGGTGGGCAAGTGGGCCAACCCCCAATCGCGCGACGCGATCAGGGACGCGTGGACCCCGAGGGCGGCGGCCACCGGCGTACGACGTGAGGCGACCCACACGGCGAAGACGAACGGGAGTCCCGTCCACTCGTTCCACAGCGCCCCCAGATCGTAGGCGTGCGTGAAGCGTGTCTCGCCCCGCTCCATGGCCGCCGCCAACGACAAGGCCGCGTCGCCGATCACCAGGTGCGCGGGGGCGTCCAGCCCCGCCAAGTCCGCCGGCTCGGCATTGCCGGGCTCGAAGTGCGGGGCCACCCGCCAGACCTCCGCGAACAGAAGCTCCAGGAGCGCCACGCTGGTCATCGAACTCCGCGAGACCACCACCCGCTGGCGGGCCAAGGCCGTGGCGGGGCGGGTGGAAAAGAGCATCACCGAACGCACCGGCCCGGCGCTGGAGATCGCGAGATCGGGGAGGAGCAGGTACTGCTCCGCCGCGCGGGCGTACTCCACGGCCGAGATCACGCTCACATCAAGCGTGCCGGCGGCCATCGCGGCATTGAGGGCGGTGGGCACACCGGGCACGAGCTCACCGGCGAGCGCGATCACCCCACGGTCGATCGCGCCATAGACCGGCGCGC
>JBEIVF010000002.1:0-29656 GCA_040374005.1 Gemmatimonadaceae bacterium
ATGGATCGTCTGTGGCCGGCCAAGGATATGGCGTGGTTCCACGCGCTGAAGGAGGCGATGGACCCGCAGGGGATCCTGAACCCCGGGGTGAAGTTCGCGGTGCGCGGGGCCCCGCTGTTGGGGGCGCCGAACAAGTACGACCCGGCGCTGGAGCCCCTGCCGGCGGTGGCCAGGCAGGTGTTGGACCGGGTGCAGGGGGAGAAGCTGTGGGGCCGGAATCGGCTGGATATGTTGGGGGAGTTGGGGAGTTAGTTTTAGCTCGAATGTCTGGTGCCCTCTCGTGCCCCCTCTCGTGCCCCCTCTCGTGCCCTCTCGCATAGTAAAGTCCCCGACCGTTACTGTCCTATCCCGTCCCGCCTTCGCCGAGCCGTCCCACTTGCCCGTCTCGTGGATCGGCGAGGCCTCCGACGGTGAGCGGCTGGCCGAGTTCGCGGGTCGGTTGTGCTACATGAGCCAGAAGAATCCGGCCCAGCGCACGACGGGCGACTACATCGAGAACATCAAGCGGCAGGGGCATGGCAGTGTGCTCGAGCACGCCAACTACTCGCTGTTGCTGGAGGGCGTGAGCCGCTCGTTGACGCACGAGTTGGTGCGCCACCGCGCGGGGTTCGCGTACTCGCAATTGTCGCAGCGCTATGTGGACGAGGGCGACGCCCAGTTCGTGATGCCGCCGGCGATCATTGGTGACGAAGCGCTGGAGCAGGCGTGGACCACGCAGATCGAGAGTGCGCAGGCCACGTACATCGCGCTGGTGGATCAGCTGATGGAGCGCTACGGCTGGGTGGCTGACAAGGTGCACCGCCGCAAGATGGCGCGTGAGGCGGCGCGTGGCGTATTGCCCAACTCCACCGAGACGAAGATCGTCGTGACGGCGAACGCGCGCGCGTGGCGTACGATGTTGGAGTTGCGCTCGTCGGAGGCGGCGGAGTTGGAGATCCGTCGCACGGCGATCATGGTATTGCGCGTGTTGCAGGTGGAGGCGCCGAGCTTTTTCAGTGATTTTGAGGTGTATACGGCGGAGGATCAGCGGGAGGCGGGGCGGATCAGCTACCACAAGGTCTAGTAGCACGAGAAGCACGAGAAGCACGAGAAGCACGAAGGGGGAGGCGCCGGGTCGGCGCCTCCCCCTTTCGGTTCGTTCAGTGGCTTAGTTGCTACCGGCGTTGCGCTCCGGCGTCGCGATTCCCACCAAGCTTCGCACAAAGAAGTCCGTCATCCGCCGCACGCCGTACGCTCCACCATTGCCGTGCCCCTGCCCCGGCAGCACGATCAACTCAAAATCCTTCTGCGCGGCGACCAGCGCGTTGACCACCTGCATGGTGCTCGCCGGATCCACGTTCGTGTCGAGCTCGCCCACGACGAGCATCAGTTTTCCGCGCAGCTTGCCAGCGTGCACCATGTTCGAGCTCGCCTCGTAATGCTCGGCGATGGGCCAGCCCATCCACTGCTCGTTCCACCAGATCTTGTCCATGCGGTTGTCGTGGCAGCCGACACTTGCGAACGCGGCCTTGTAGAACTCGGGGTGGAACAGCATCCCGCCCATCGCGTTCTGGCCGCCGGCTGAGCCGCCGTAGATGCCGACGCGCGTGGCGTCGTACCAGGAGTATTTGGCCGCAATGGCCTTGTGCCACAGGATGCGATCAGGGAAGCCGGCGTCGCCCAAGTTGCGCCAGGCCATGTCATGGAAGGCCTTGGATCGATTGGCCGTGCCCATGCCGTCCACCTGCACGACGATGAACCCGTGCTCGGCCAGCAATCGCGTCGCGCCGCCCGTCTGGTACGTCTTGGGGGAGAACGAACCCTGCGGCCCGGCATAGATCTGTTCGATCACCGGATACTTCTTCGACGGATCGAAGTGCGTGGGCTTCACGATCACGCCCCAAATGTCCGTGACACCATCGCGCGCCTTCGCCACGAACGGCTCGGCGGTCTGATACCCTGCCGCGACCAACGCGGACGGATCACCACGCTCCAACTCCATCACCACTGACTGATCGCTGGTGCGCTTGAGCACGGTGATCGTCGGCACGTCAGGACGCTGCCACTGGTCCACGTAGTACGTGGTATCCGTGGACCACGTCACGAGGTGCGTGCCGTCTTCGGGCGTGTACGACACGAGCCCCGTGCCGTCGAAGTTGATGCGGTGGTACTTCAAGAAATACGGATCCTGCCCCGCGTCACGCCCATTGGACACGAACCACAAACGGCGCGCCACGCTGTCCACGTGGTGCACATTGCGCACGACCCAGTCGCCCGTGGTGATCTGGGTCTTCACGCGCCCCGTCGCGCCGTCGACAAGATAGATGTGCTTCCACCCATCGCGCTCGGACATCCACAGGATCTCTTTGCCGTCAGCGAGATCACGACGCCAGTAGGTGCCTCCCCCGCTGCTGTTCACATCGTCAGGTGCCCGATACGAGAAGAAGGTCTTCGGCTCCTCGGACACCAACGCGCGCGTCGCACCCGTGTTGGCCTCGACTTCGACGACGCGATACACCTGATGCCCACGCTGGTTGTACTCGAACGTGAACGCGCGCGAGTCGCGCCACCACCGAATGGTCGACAGCTGGTACGGGTTGGGGAACAGCGCGTTGTCGATCACCATCGCTTTCTTGCTCGCGATGTCGATCAACACCGGCACGCGCTGCGTCACCACATCGCCCGGCTTCTGGTAGTAGCGCTCCATGTACTTGGGCTGCAACTGATCGCTCGGCGACGACTCGATGTACCGCACCATGCGCTGGTAGCCCGGCGTCACGCGGTACGCGGCGATCTTCTTACCATCAGGCGACCACTGCAGCGCGCGGTTCTGTCCACCGCCGAGCACATACGCGTTGCCTTCAGAGCCATCCCACGTGAGCTGCGTGCCCACACGCGGCGCGGGCGCACCACCGGGCGCACCGCCACGTCCCCCGCGCCCTCCGGCGCCGGCGGCTGCGACCACGGGTCGCACCCACACGTTGTAGTTGTTGATGTACGCTTCCTGCGTGCCATCCGGTGAGCGCACCGTGGCCGTATCGATCTGCGCCATCGCCGGCACCTGCTGCGCGAACCGCAACCGCTGCGCGAACACTTCGAGCTCGTGGCTGCGATCCTCGTCCCACGGACCCTCGCTCGGCACGTCCCACACATCGTCGGCGGGCACATCGCCGCCACGGCCACCACCGCCCGGCGCGGCCGCCGCCCCCGTGCGCCGGCACGTGTACTCGGCCAGCGTGCACTCGTACGTGCTCGGTCCCACCGTCACGCTCACGGCCGAGGAGCCCACGAACGTGAAGGTCGAGAACGGCAGCGTGATCGCGGTCGCGTTGCCCTGGGTGGCGGCGTTGAGGCCCGTCGCCAAGCGCGCGTGATCGAACGGCGCGGTCTTCCGCTTGGCGGACGCGGTCACGAGCACGAACTCGTTGCCCCCGCGCACCGACTTGCGGTACCAGAAGCGATCAGCGTCGAGCCACGTGGGGCGTTCGGCCACATTCACCAGCAGGCCTTGGGTCCGCTGGTTGAGGGTGGCGGCGCGGGCGTAGTCGTCGGCGGTGCCCTGCGCAGCGAGGAGGCCGGGGAGCGCGGCGAGGGCGGCGAGCGCGAGCATGCGGTGAGCAGTCATTGGCACGGTGGGGTGGGGAGATACTAGGAAATACGCACGGGCGGCCGACTGCGCTAGATTCTGGCGCATGCGTATGGGACCGCCCCTGTGAAGATCCGCGAACTCTGGCCGTCGTTCCGCCGCGCGCGGCAACTGCGGGCCGCCACGCTGGTCCCGCGCGCTGAGCTACTGCCAGTGGTGGTGTCGCTGACGTCCATCCCATCGCGGCTGCCGTTCGTGGATCTCGCGATCAGGTCGGTGTTGGACCAGTCGCAGCCACCCGCTCTGGTGGTGCTGTGGTTGCACCAGTCACTGCAGGGATCGGTCCCCGACACGCTCACGGCCCTGGTCGGCCGGCGCTTCGAGATCCGCTTCGTGGACCGCAACCGGCCACACTGCAAGCTGGTGCACGCGCTGATGGCGTTCCCCGACCGCACCGTGGTGACGTGCGACGACGACGTGATGTACGCGCCCACCTGGCTCGCCGAGTTGTGGGCCGACAGCGTGGCGCACCCCGGCGAGGTGATCGGTCACCAAGGCCGCGCGGTGGCCTACGGGCCTGATGGCCAGATCCGCCCGTACGCCGAGTGGGCGTGGGAGACTCGGGCTGGGGGAGTGTCGTACCCGGCGTTCGTTCCGCTGGGCTATGGCGGGGTACTCTACCCCGCGGGCGTACTGGCACCCGAGGTCACCGACGAGCAGCTCTACCTCGAGTTGTCGCCCAACAACGACGATCTGTGGTTCAAGATGATGTCGCTCCAGGCCGGCACGGTGAGTCGCCGGACCACGCGCCCGGTCCCGCGGCCGATCCCCGTCATCGGCGCGAAGGGCACGGCCCTCGCGCGAACGAACATCGGACAAGACAAGAACCGCGTGCAGTGGGAAGCCCTCTGCACGCGGTTCGGTCACCTGACGCCGCTACGCGTCGACTGATTGTCAGGGCTGCAACGGATGGTCTGACGCGCGTCACGCATCGGCACGCTCGGCACGGCTTTCGCGCCGCGGGGCGGTCAGTGCTCGTCGGCCTCGAAGGTCATGCCGTCGAGCTCGCGGAGCGACTCGAGCATGGCCTCGGAGCCCATGCCGCCACTGTACCGGACGGGAGTGGGCAGGGAGAACGAGATGGCGCGCCGCGAACCCTCAGGCCAATCGGGCATGGTGAGGTCGGCGGCCAACCGGCGGATCGCTGGGCCACTCTCGGTGAGGATCCGCTGTGCCGCGACGGTGAGGGTGTCATCGCCGTGGTCGACATCGGATCGGCGTCCTTCAACGGCGGCTGCGAGCGCGACGGCGAGCGACTCTGGGCTCGCATCGCCGTACATCGTCACGACGCCACGCTGCGGGAACTCCGCGGTGAGTGGCGACGGCTCCGAATTGACGTGGGCGAGCATCGCCGCACGATCGGGGCGTTCCTCGAGCATAACGAGTACGTCCAAGACCCTTCCTCCCCAATGACTATTGCTGCCTGCGAACTCTGTTGCTTACTCATACCCCGGAGTACTGTGGACGGTCACAACGCTCAGAGAGGAGCACGAGAGGAGCACGAGAGGAGCACGAGCGGCTCGGTGACCTCAGCGGCGGCGGGGGGCTAGGGCTAGGGCTATCACTAGCACCGCGGCGAGGCCTACTCTGGGGGCGAGGGCGAGTTCGAAGGCCACGTCTGCTCGGAGTACTGAGAGCCACGGGACGCGGCCGACGAGCTCCCATGCGAGGACCACCAACAGCGCGGCCCGCAACCGCGAGGCGATGCGGGAGCCGCCGAGCATCAGGGCCATCGCGGCGCCGAGGGCGGCCATTTGGCCGAGGTGGACGGTGAGGCCGAGGGCGGCGTGGGCGCCGGTGCTGAGCGTCCACTCGCGGCCGACGGTGCGGCCGACCTGCGCGAAGCCCTCCCACATGCCGGCACGGGCGCGGCCGAAGATCAGCAGGGCGCCGGTGGAGGAGGCACCCGCCGCGATCGCGGCGTCGACGAACCACGTGAGGCGCGAGGGCGCGGCTTGGCGGGGGGCCGAGGCGTCCACTGCGCGAAAGTCGGGGTCGCTCACCCGGCGTGGACGAGGTCGCCCGAGCGCAACGCGATCCGCGCCGCCGTGGACCCTGCGAGGGCCCCGGCCGTCCCCAACGGACTCACCATCACGTCACCGCGCATGCGTGAAATCAACTCGCGCCCGCACGCTGTCGCCAGCCGTCAGGTGCCGCTCGTGCCGCCGTCCGCGCGTCGGCGGGAGCGGTTGGGCACGCCTGGGACCGGCGGGTTAACGTCCAGTGGGGTGGTCACGTCCAAGCGTTGCCACAACGGACTTCACCGGAGGGTGCAGATGTCGTCGCTACACGCGCAGTGCCGTCGGATCGTCATGCTCGGGGCGTGGGTGCCCGTGCTGGTGGGGGCGCAGGGGATGTCAGGGGCGGCGAGTGTCCGCGAGCAGACGGCCGATCAGCAGGTCCGGCATGTGTTGAACCGACTCGCCTTCGGGGCGCGGCCGGGCGACTCCGAGCGCGTGCGGGCCATGGGCGTGGACGCGTGGATCGAGCAGCAATTGCAGCCGCGCCGGATCGCGGATCCGATCGTGGAGCCGTTGTTGGCCCAGCTGGAGGGGTACACCAAGTCGCCCGACGAACTGCGGCGTGACTATCCGCCCCCAGCGCAGGTGCAACAGCAGCTAGCGCGGCGCGGGACGGCGGCGACGATGACGGCGGGTGACTCGGCGGTGCTGCGTCGGCAGTTGGCCGATGGGCGCCGCGTGGTGGCGGACATCCAGATCGCGCGGGTGGCGCGCGCGGTGGCCAGCGAGCGGCAATTGGAAGAAGTGCTCGTGGACTTCTGGCTCAATCACTTCTCGGTGTTCTCAGGGAAGAGCGCGCAGGAGCGGTATTACTTGGCGCAGTACGAGCGCGAGGTGATCCGCCCGCGTGTTTTGGGCAACTTCCGCGAGTTGTTGGGTGCCGTGGCCAAGCATCCGGCGATGCTGATCTATCTCGACAACTTCCAGAGCACCGCGGATTCGACCCGACCCACGCTGGCGCCGGTGTTGCAGAACCCACGACGTGGCCGTGGCGCCCAGCTGCCGCAGCGCCAAGTGCGGCGTGGTCTGAACGAGAACTACGCCCGCGAGCTCATGGAGCTGCACACGCTCGGCGTCGACGGCGGGTATACGCAGGCGGATGTGGTGAACGTCGCGCGGGCCTTCACGGGG
This sequence comes from Gemmatimonadaceae bacterium, assembly GCA_040374005.1. Lineage (GTDB taxonomy): Bacteria > Gemmatimonadota > Gemmatimonadetes > Gemmatimonadales > Gemmatimonadaceae > DASRAP01. Next base: position 6,778 of record JBEIVF010000002.1, read on the forward strand.
TGGACGATCCGTCCGCCGCAGTTGGGGCAGGGGGATGGGTTCTTGTTCGCGCCCATCAACCACGATGCGGGCGAGAAGACGGTGCTGGGCGTGAAGATGCGCGGGGGACGCGGCGTGGAGGATGGGGAGCAGGTGCTCGATATCTTGGCCACGCATCCCAGCACAGCGCGGTACATCGCGCGCAAACTCGCGGTGCGGTTGGTGGCCGATGAGCCGCCGGCCGACCTCGTGGATCGGGCGGCGGCGACGTTCACGCGCACCAACGGGGATCTGCGTGAGGTGGTGCGCAGCATCGTGACGTCGCCCGAGTTCTTCGCGTCGGCGGCGTATCGGGCCAAGGTGAAGTCGCCGTTCGAGCTGGTGGTGAGCGCCGTGCGCACCACGGGCGCGGCGCCCGACGCGACGCCGCAGACCGCGACGTTGATCGCGCAGTTGGGGCAGCCGGTGTTCGGGCGGCAGACGCCTGATGGGTGGCCGGAGACGGGCGACGAGTGGATCAACACGGGCGCCATCCTCAACCGCATCAACTTCGGGATGGCGATGGCGGCCGGCCGTGTGCCGGGCGCTCGGCCGAACACGTGGCCGTTGGCGCCGGCGCTGCGCCGCGCGCCGCGCGAGCAACAGGTGGATGCCGTGATCGCCGCGTTCTTGGGTGGTGAAGCGTCCACGGAGACGCGCGCCATCTTGTTGGCGGGCAACAATCCGCTCGCGGGGGCACCGGCGGAGGATCCCGCCATGAGCGAGCGCCCCTTCCGTCAGTTGCCCAAGCTCGAAGGGCTTCCCCAGATCGTCGGCCTCGCCCTCGGCTCGCCCGAGTTCCAGCGCCGCTAAGGAGCAACGACCATGCAACGCCGGATCTTCCTCAAGCAGGGCGCGTTCGCGCTGGTCACGATGGGCCTCAACCCGTCGTTCCTGCAGCGCACGGTGCTCGATCGCGATCTGCCGCCGCTCGCGAAGGGCAAGACGCTCATCTGTCTGTTCCAGCGCGGCGCCGCGGATGCGCTGAACGTGGTCGTGCCGTTCGGCGAGCGCGAGTATTACGCGTTGCGGCCGCGCATCGGCATCGCGGCGCCGTCGCGCGGTGGTGCGGGGGCGGCGATCGATCTCGATGGGTTCTTCGGATTGCATCCGGCGCTGTCGTCGTTGCAGCCGCTGTACCGCGAGGGCTTGCTCGCGCCCATCCATGCGGTGGGCAGTCCGAGTGCCACGCGGTCGCACTTCGATGCGCAGGACTACATGGAGTCGGGCACGCCCGACAACAAGGGCACGCGCGACGGGTGGCTCAACCGGTATCTCGCCACGTGTGGGACGTGCGAAGCGGATCAGGCGCCGACGCCGTTCCGTGCGGTGAGCCTCACGGCGCAAACGCCGCGCATCCTGCAGGGACGCGAAGAGACGGTGGCGATGAACTCGTTGGAAGAGTTCACGGTGCGGGCGAGCGGGTCGGATGTGCAGCGGCTCGAAGCGCTGTACCGCACGGGGCGCGCCGACCTGGTGCACGGGTCGGGCCACGAGATGTTCGACGCGATCAAGATCCTCAAAGCGGCCAACCCGCAGCAGTATCGTGTGGAGCATGGGGCCCGGTATCCGAACTCGCAGTTCGGGCAGCGGCTCCGGGCCATCGCCCAGCTGATCAAGTCGGGCGTCGGCCTCGAGGTGGCCTTCGCCGATGTGGGCGGGTGGGACACGCACGTGAACCAGGGCGCCGCGACGGGGCAGCTGGCGCAGCGCCTCGCCGATTTCTCGGACTCGATCGCGGCGCTGGTGCAGGACCTGGGCGACCGGATGGACGACGTGGTGATCCTGACCATGTCGGAGTTCGGGCGCATGGCCAAGGAGAACGGCAACGCCGGGACGGACCACGGTCACGCCGGCTCGATGTTCGTGATCGGCGGCAAGGTGAAGGGCGGGAAGGTGCACGGGAAATGGCCGGGCTTGGCGCGGGAGCAGCTCTTCGAGGGCCGCGATCTGGCGCTGACCACCGACTTCCGCTCCGTGTTCAGCGAGGTGGCGACCACGCATCTGGGGGTCACCGCGCCCGAGGCGCTCTTCCCCGGCTTCACGTCCCGTCCCCTCGGGGTGCTGTAGCGGGTCGAAGGGCGCCCGCAAGGCGATTACCTTGTTGGGATGACGTTCACCGATCGCCTGCTCGAGTCGCTCCGCCAGCTCTGGATGATCATCCCCGGCCTGGTCGGCGCGGCGGTGCTCCTCGTGGCCGGCTACCTCTTGGCCAAGGTCTGCCAGCGCGCGGTGGCCCGCGTGCTGCGCCGCATCCATCTCAACTCGCTCGTGCGCCGTGGCGGAGTCCTGCCGGGACTCGATCATGGCTCGGTGCAAGTGAATCCGACGCGCCTCGTCGCCAACCTCGTCTTCTGGTTGGTGATGTTCGCGGCGATGATCGTCGCGGCCGATGCGCTGGGGGTGGATTCGCTCGCCCAGATCTTCAGCGAACTGGTGAGCTACCTGCCGGCGATGATCGCGGCCATCGTCGTCGTGATCATCGCCATCGTGCTGGGGGATTTCGTCGAAGGGCTGATCATGGCCTCGGCGGGTGCGCTGCATGGCGGGCCGTTGCTGGCGCGCATCGGCAAGGGCGGTGTGGTATTGCTCGGCGTGTTCATGGCGCTGCAGGAGCTCGGGGTGGCCACGGAGATCGTGACGACCGCGTTCGCGATCATCTTCGGCGCCATCGCGTTGGCGCTGTCGCTGTCGTTCGGCTTGGGCACGCGCGAGTTGGCGGGTGAGGTCACGCGGCGGTGGTACGAGACGTGGAAGGATGAGCGGGAGGCGATCGCGCGCGAAGTGGCCGCGGACGAGCGTGCGGAAGGATTGACGGACGACCTGAACTCGTAAGGACGGAGCTGCTATGAACTCAGTGGGATTCTCGCGGGCCGCACTGGCGGCCACACTCTGCATCGCGGCCGCGTGTGGTGCGCAGTCCGAGGCGTCGAGCGCGGTGACGACGCTCAATCGCCAAGGCGACGCCCTGCGCGAGCGGATCCTCTCCATGGCCAGCTTCGCGGGTTTGGCCGATGCCTGCTCGGCCGGTGAGCTCCGCGTGTTCGAAGGCGATAGCGCCCAAGTGGCCGCGAAGTTGCTCGCGGATCTGGAGCTGTTGATCATCTCGTACGGCGCCGGTGCCGACCTCGACACGCCCGATGGGCACGCGTTGCTGCGTGCGATGGCCCGTCTTGAGACCTTCGGCCCCGGGATCGGCTGGGACGTGAAGTCCGGCGATGCGCCGCGCACGATGAATGCGCTGACGACGGTGCGGTTGCCCAACCCGGAGACGCGGGTGTGCGAGGACATCCCGGGCCTCGACCCGGCCGCCCTCATCCTGCCGACGGTCACCAAGTGGGAGGTGCCGCGCGACTCGATGACCTTCCCGATCACGATCGGGTATGGCCCTGGGGCCGAGAATGAGCTGCGTGACTGGTATTACGGGAAGTTCTCGTCCGAGCCTGATTCGGCGCTCCGATATGTGCGACTCACGAGCCACGCGATGCTTGGCGAGTACGCGATCATCGCGGTGGAACGGGAGAGCCACCGGCAAGGCACGGTGCCGCTGCCGCAGTTCAACAGCGGCGCCTCGTATGTGCTCCACAAGGTGGGGAGCGAGTGGCGCTTGATCGGGTACGCCCGCGTCTGGTAGGCGCGGATGGTGGGCGCTGAGGTGCGCACCCTAAGTCTATGTGAATCAATGACTTCCGCCCCGCCCCGCCGGTTGATTTTCGGGGGGCGGGTGGGTAGATTTCTTTCGATGAGGCCCGCGCTGCTGGCCCCCCGAATTCCCTCTGCCAAGACCGCATGACCGCGCCGAACAATCGTGAGCGGATCGTCCCGCGTTTGATCGAGGACGAGATCAAGGAATCGTTCATCAACTACTCGATGAGCGTCATCGTGTCGCGGGCCCTGCCCGACGTGCGCGACGGCCTCAAGCCAGTGCACCGGCGCGTGTTGTACGCGATGAACGAACTCGGCCTCAACCCGGGACGCGGCTACAAGAAGTCGGCCACCGTCGTCGGTGACGTGCTCGGTAAGTACCACCCGCACGGCGACCAGTCGGTGTACGACGCGCTCGTGCGCATGGTGCAGGACTTCTCGCTGCGCTATCCGCTGGTGGACGGTCAGGGCAACTTCGGCTCGATCGATGGTGATCCGGCGGCGGCGTACCGGTACACCGAAGCGCGCTTGACGCGCATCGCGACCGACATGCTCGCCGACATCGACAAGGGGACGGTGACGTTCGCCCCCAACTTCGATGATCGCTTGGAAGAGCCGACGGTATTGCCGTCGGGCATCCCCAACTTGTTGGTCAATGGCTCGACGGGTATCGCCGTCGGTATGGCCACGAACATCCCGCCGCACAATCTGCGTGAGGTCGTGGCCGCGTGCGTCGCGTTGATCGACAATCCGGACACCGACACGGCGACGCTGCGGCAGCTCGTGAAGGGGCCCGACTTCCCCACGGGCGCGATCATCTACGGGCGTCAGGGCATCGCGGATTATCAGGAGACGGGCCGCGGCAAGATCATCATGCGCGCCCGCGTGCAGATCGAAGAGAAGGAGTCGGGCCGCTCGCAGATCGTCGTCACCGAGATCCCGTACATGGTCAACCGCGCCAACCTGGTGATCAGCATCGCCGAGTTGGTGCGCGAAGGGAAGATCACGGGCATCAGTGCGCTGCGGGACGAGTCCGATTCGCGCACGCGCATCGTGATCGAACTCAAGCGCGACGCGATCGCTAAGGTGGTGCTGAACCAGTTGTACAAGCACACCACCATGCAGAACACGTTCGGTGTGATCATGCTGGCGCTGGTGCCCGATGCGGTCACGGGGCGCTTGGTGCCGAAGATCATGCCGATGCGCGAGGTGATCCAGCGGTACTTGGATCATCGCCATGACGTCATCGTCAAGCGCACGCAGTTCGACTTGACGAAGGCGCAGGAGCGCGAGCACATCTTGGAAGGGTTGAAGATCGCCGTCGACAACATCGACGAGGTCATCAAGCTCATCCGCGCGGCCGAGGACACGCCGACGGCGAGCGCGCAGCTGCAGTCGCGGTTCGGGCTCAGCGAGCGGCAGTCCGAAGCCATCCTCAACATGCGGTTGGCGAAGCTCACGGGCCTGGAGCGCGACAAGCTCGAGGAAGAGTTGGCCGAAGTGCGCGCGACCATCGCCGACTTGAGCGACTTGCTCGCGTCGCGTGAGCGTCGCATGGCCGTCATGAAGACCGAGCTGCTCAAGGTCGTGGCGGACTACGGCGACGCGCGCCGCACTGAGATCGTGGCGGACGAAGGCGAGTTCACGATCGAGGACTTGATCGCGAACGAAGAGATGGTCGTGACCATCTCGCACACGGGCTACATCAAGCGCACGCCAGTGAGCACCTACCGCAAGCAGCGACGCGGCGGGCGCGGACTCACGGGCACCAACTTGAAGGATGAGGATTTCGTGCAACACCTGTTCATCGGGTCGACGCACGACTATCTGCTCGTCTTCACCGACGACGGTCGGGTGTACTGGCTCAAGGTGCACGAGATCCCGCAGGCGGCGCGCACGGCCAAGGGCAAGCCGATCGTGAACCTCATCAACGTGTCCACGGACACGCGGGTGGCCGCGGTCATGCCCGTGAAGGAGTTCAGCGACACGGAGTATCTGTTCTTCTGCACGCGCAATGGCACCGTGAAGAAGACGCCGTTGTCGGACTACTCCAATGTGCGCACCACCGGCATCAAGGCCGTGAAGATCGAGGACGGCGATCAGCTGATCGACGTGCAGATCACCAGCGGTACCAACGATGTGGTGTTGGCCACGCGCCATGGGTTGTCGATCCGCTTCCACGAGAGCGATGTGCGCTCGATGGGGCGCGACACCACCGGCGTGAAGGGCATCGAGCTGTCCGAGGACGACGCCGTGATCGGCATGGTCGTCGTGAAGCGCGACGCTGACTTGCTGGTCGTGGCCGAGAAGGGCCTCGGCAAGCGCACGAAGGTGGACGAGTACCGCGTCCAGAAGCGTGGCGGCAAGGGCATCTTCACCTGCAAGCGCACGGAAAAGACCGGCGATGTCGTCGGCCTGCTCGAAGTGATCGAGAACGACGAGATCATGCTCATCACCCGCGGCGGGATCATGTTGCGGGCCAGCGCCGACACGGTCCGCGAGACGGGCCGCAATGCGCAGGGCGTCAAGCTGGTGTCGCTGGACTTCGGCGACGCGGTGACGGCGGTGGTGCGCGTGGTCAGTGAGGATAAGGCCGCGGGTGATGCTCCCGAGGGCGCCGAGGACGGGTCCGAAGGGCCCGAAGAGCAGATCGAGCTGGCCGAGGAATAGTCGCGGCGCCTCGGCGCGGGGCGTACTATGACGGGGTGGGGAACGGTAAACCGTTCTTCACCCCGTTGTGCCTAAGGAAGGTCCTTCACCTTGAGTATGCTGATGAACCGTTTGATCCCGGTGGCGCTCGTGGTCTGCGCCGCCCCGCTCCTCGCCCAACCTGTGCGCACGCTCGCCAAGCCGGCGGTGGAGCTGGAAGAGCCGTTTTCGCAGATCTCTGGCGTACGCGAGCTGCGGGATGGCCGCCTCGTGGTGGCCGATACGCGCGACAAGACCCTGCAGGCTGTGGACTTGAAGACGGGCCGGATGACCCCGATCGGGCGCGAAGGGTCGGGGCCGAATGAGTGGGGCATGGCGATGCGGGTCATCGGATACCCGGGCGATTCCGTGCTGATAGCGGACCCCATGAATTCGCGCTTTCTGCTGGTCGGGCCCGATGGGCGTGCGGTGCGCACCATCAGCCCGGCGGCCGAGCAGGCGATCGCGGCCGCGACCGGTGGGGCGGCTGGGCAACGGGTAGTGACTGCGCCCCCAGTGGGTGCGCGGGGCGGCGCCGCGGCGGGGCAGGTCATGGCCTTGGGTGGCGGAGCGATGTCCATGCTGAGCACGCGTGCGGTGGACAGACAGGGCCGGATGTACGTGACCGGGTCGCCGATCACGATGGGGCCCAATGGACCCAAGGGGGCCGACTCCGTCCCGATCCTGCGGCAGGACATGAAGACCAACAAGGCCGACACGATGGCCTGGCTGCACCAGCCCAAGGACAATGCGGAGGTGCGGCAGTCGAGTTCGGGGAACAGCCAGCAGATCGCGATCCGGATCGGCTCCAACGTGCCGTTCACCAACGGCGACGAGTGGACGGTGTTCCCCGATGGCCGCATCGCGATCGCGCGGGCAGTGGACTACCGCGTGGACATCGTGATGCCGGACAAGCGCCTGATCCGCGGTGCGCCGGTGCGCTACACGCCTGCGAAGGTCGCCGAGGCCGACAAGGCGCAGTGGCGCGAGTCGCGGCGCAACATGCAGTCGGTCGCGATCTCGAACACCAATGGGAATCGCTCGGTCAGCACCTCATCGCCCGCGCCGGCGGGCGCCGACGAACCCGCGACGTGGCCGGCCACCAAGTCGCCCTTCGCCACGAACCAAGTCTTCGCCGCCCCCAACGGCGAAACGTGGGTCGTCCGCCAACGTAGTGCTGCTGACCCCGTGCCAACGGCCGATGTGTTCGACGCGCAGGGCAAGCTGATCGCCACGGTGAAGATGCCGCCGAAGACACGGGTCCTCGCCCTCGGCACAAAAGGCGTATACTTGGCACGCAACGATGACGACGATCTGCAGTACATCCAGCATCATATCGTGCAGTGGTAAGTTCGGTCCGTTGTTGTAGTGCTCACCTCTTTCTGCGACCTCCTGTGCGTTTGACTCCCCTGCTGGCCCTGGTGGCCCTCGCCTTCGCTGCGTGCTCCAAGGACGACGGCGCTGAATCCACTGAGGGCGCGGAAGGCGGCGACACGATGGCCGTGGCCGACGCGGCGCCCACCACCACGGTGACGTTGCCGGTGGTGGCCGAGGAGGTGACGCAAGAAGACCTCGTGCTGACGGTGACCACGACGGGCCAAGTGCGCTCGGAGTCGGCCACGCGGCTGAAGGCCGAGGTGGGTGGGACGATCGAAGCCATCCTGAAGCGACCGGGGGACCGGGTGCGGACGGGGGAGCCGATCATCCGCTTGGCGCAGTTCGAGTTCGACTTGGCCATCCGGGAGTCGCAGGCGGCGGTCGATGAGGCCACGCTGCGCTTCCAGGACCTGATCATCCCGGACTCGATCATTCGTGGCACCGCACCCACGCCCGAGCTGCGCCGATCGGCGCTGATCCGCTCCGGCCTCGCGGCCGCGCAGCTGCGGTTGGAGCGCTCCACGTTCGAGAAGGACCGCTCGACAGTGAAGGCGCCGTTCGACGGGATCATCGACCGCTTCGATGTGACCATGGGGGAGCGCATCAGCGCCGGCGCCGTGGCGACGACGCTGGTCGACACGCGCAATCTGCGCATCGAGGCGTCCGTGCTCGAGCACGACATCGCGTTGGTCCGTTCGGGTGGTGAGGCGTTGGTGACCAGCGCGGCCGCCCCCGAGCGGCCGGCGCGCGGGCGCATCACCGCCGTGCTGCCGATGGTCGATAGCACGACGCGGTCCGGGCGCGCGTACGTCACGCTGCAGGGTAACGATGTCCTGCGTCCGGGGATGTACGCCGATGTGCGCTTGGAGGCGACACGACTCCCGGACCGGATCATCGTCCCCACCAAGTCGATCATCGAACGCGATGGCCGCCCGTTGGTGTTCGTCGTCAAGGACGGCAAGGCGCAGTGGACGTACATCATGCCGGGCCGCAGCAACGGCATCCACACGGAAGTGTTGCCCGACACCTCGACGGGGATCATCCCGCTCACGGTGGGCGATCAGGTCATCACCGCCGGCCATCTCACGTTGACGCACGACGCGCCGGTGCGCGTGGTGGCGCGGCGCGAGAACGATCAGTAACGCGCGACGATGTCGCTCACCTCCATCAGTGTTCGCCGCCCGGTCTCGACCATCGCGGCGGTGCTCGCGGTCGTCCTGCTCGGTGCCGTCTCGCTCACGCGGATGCCGGTGTCGCTGTTGCCCGACGTGTCGTTGCCGGTGCTCACGGTGCGCACGGCGTATCCCGGGGCGGCGGCCACGGAAGTGTCGCGTGAGGTCGCCGAACCCATCGAGGGCGTGCTGGCCGCCGCGCCGGGGCTCGTCGAACTGCGCTCCGTCAGCCGCAACGGCGAGGTCGTCACCACGGCACGCTTCGCGTGGGGCACCGACATGCCCACGACGGTGCTCAATGTGCGCGAGCGCCTCGACAATGTGCGCGGGAGTCTCCCGGAACGGGCTGAGCGACCGACGCTCCTCACGAGTGATCCCGGCGAGCGCCCCATCGCCGTGCTCGGTGTCACCGGGCAAGAGGATCTGCGTGATCTCGCCCGCACGGCCAGTGATGTGCATGCGCGGCGCCTTGAGCAGATCACGGGCATCGCCTCCGTGGCGGTGGTCGGCGCGCTGGAGGATGAGATCCGCGTGGATGCGGATCCCGAGAAGCTCCGCGCCCACGACCTCACCCCCGACGATATCGCCGCGGCGATCCGCTCGGCCAACGCCAACAGCACGGGCGGCACCATCCGCCGTGGGCAGTTCCGCTTGGCGATGCGCGCCCTCACGGAGTTCCAGGACCCGGATGAGATCGCCGAGGTGCCGATCGGCCCCGCGAGCCGTGGGCTGAAGATCCGTGATGTGGCGACGGTCTCGACGGGCTTGGCGCAGCCGACCACGCTGACGCGGTTGGACGGCGGCGCGGCGGTGGGGCTCGTGGTCTACAAGGACGCCGGTTCCAATACGGTCACCGTCACGAAGGAGATGCTCACGGCCGTCGAGTCGCTGCAGGCCGAGTTCCCGGCGGTGAAGCTCCAGCTGGTGGCGTCGCAAGCGGACTTCGTGACGGATGCGCTGTCGAATCTGGGCCAAGAGATCTTCTTGGGCGGCGCGTTGTCGCTGCTGTTGATCCTACTGTTCTTGAAGGATGTGCGGCTGTCGTTGGTGATCGGCCTGTTCATCCCGCTGTCGATCCTCGTGTCGCTGGTGTTGTTGCAGCTGATGGACGTGTCGATCAACGTGCTGTCGCTGGGTGGATTGGCGTTGGCGGTCGGCATCTTGGTGGACCAAGCGATCGTGGTGAGCGAGGCGGTCGGCAAGCAAGTGGAAGACGGTGTGCCGCTGAGCGAGGCGGTGATCAAGGGCACCGAGGAGATCGGTGGACCGCTGATCGCGGGGACGCTCACGACGCTGTTGGTCTTCGGGCCGATCATCTTCGTGCAGGGGTTGGCGGCGGCGTTGTTCCGGGACTTATCGCTGAGCGTGGTGACGTCAGTAGCTGCGTCGCTGGTACTGGCGTTGACGCTCATGCCGGTACTCATTGCGGGGAGAGGGGCACGAGAAACTGCGGTAGCACGAGAAGCACGAGTGGCACGAGAAGCACGACCGCTCTCGACTCTCGACCGCGCGGGCGTCTGGATCGCGGATCGCTATGAGGATGGGATGAAGTGGTCGTTGCGGCATCCGGCGGTGATCTTCGCGGGGGGGATCGCGTTGTTGGTGGTGATGGTCTACTTGGGGCGCATCATGCCGAAGGAGATCTTGCCGGCGGTCGATGAAGGTGTGGTCGTGGCCGATCTCACGTTGCCGGAGGGGACGGCGATCGAGGAGACGGCGCGGCAGGTGGGGCGGATCGAGGATGCGGCGAAGGCGCTGGGGGCCACGGGCATCTATGCGCGCGTGGGCAATGCGACGGACGAAGAAGTGTTGGCGGGCGCGGACCCCGGGTCGTCGGCGACGGCGCAGTTGATCATCCCGGTGCCGGGTGATGACCCCGCTGCGCCGTTCGCGGACGCATTGCGCGCGGCGTTACCGGATCTAGCCGCGGGCAACTTGGCGTTCGACTTGGCGGGGCAGTCGGAGTTCGGCTCGTTGATCGGTCGCGAAGGGCGCTTGGTGCGCGTGGAGATGAGTGCGCGTTCGCTCGATGCGGCGTCGGCGTGGGCGGACTCCGCACGCGCGAAGCTCTCGGGGCTGAGCACACTGACCGACGTGCGTAATGCGTTCGCGGCCACGCAGCCCATCGTCGAGGTCACGCTCGAGCGGGTGCGGATGGCCGAGCGGGGGATCAGCGTGAATGCCGTGGTCAATGCATTGGCGGGTGGGCTCGGCGGCGTGAGTGCGACGGAGTTCCGTGAGACGGATCGTCGCACGCCGATCTCCGTGCGGTACGCGGGCGCCGCGAACGAGGACCTGCAGACCGCGCTCCAGACCATGGTCGGTGGTATTCCGGTGGGTCAGCTGGTGCGCACCGAAGAGAAACGCGCGCCGCTCGAAGTGGTGCGCGTGGGGCAACGCCCGGTCGCGATCGTCGAAGCGCTCATTGCCGAGGGGGGCACCGCCAAGGCGACCGTGGACGTCGAGCGCGTGATGGGTGAGCTCAAGCCGCCGGCGGGTGTGAGTTGGCAGATCACCGGCGCCGACATCGAGCAGCGGCGCACGTCGAAGGAACTGACGCTGGTGGCCCTGTTGAGTGTGGCGTTGGTGTTCTTGGTGTTGGCCGGCGAGTTCGCGTCGTTCACGATGCCGTTCGTGGTCATCACCACCGTGCCGTTGGCGGCTGCGGGCGGCGTCATCCTGTTGTGGGCGACGGGCCAGAGCTTGAACGCGGTGTCGTTGATCGGCTTGGTGGTGATGATCGGAATGGCCGACAACGAAGCCATCGTGAAATTGGCCGCGATCGAGGCGCTGCGCGAAGAAGGGCATCCGTTGGAAGAAGCCGTGCTCAAGGGGGGGCGACGCCGGCTGCGCGCTATTGCCATGACCTCGCTGACCACGGTGACGGGCGTGTTGCCGCTGGTGTTCGGGTTGGGTAGTGGCGGTGCGTTGTATCAGCCGTTAGCGGCAGGCGTGATCGGCGGCACGTTGTCGGCGCTGGCCGTGACGTTCTTCTTGTTGCCCACCGTGTACTTCGTGATCGAGCGGGCCAAGCTCCGCCGCGCTGGCGTCCGATGATCCGGTGGGCGGTGTCGCGTCCGGCGGTCATTTGGGCCGCCGCGGGCACGTTGCTGGTGGCTGGTGGGGTGTCGTTCTCGCGCTTGGCGTTGGCCACGCGGACCACGGTCGAGTTGCCGCGCCTTGCGGTCGGTGCCAGCTGGCAGGGCGCGTCGGCCGAGTTGATGGAGATGTACATGACCGCTCCCATCGAGGGGGCGATCCAAGGCGTGCGCGATGTGCGCCGCGTGTCGAGTACCTCCAGCGATGGTAGTACGCAGATCCAAGTGGAGTTGGAGCCCAAGGCCAACGTACAGTTGACGCGCTTGGCGATCTTGGAGCGCCTCGAGCTGTTGCGGCCGGAGTTCCCACCAGGCGCGTCGCGGCCGTTCGTGTCGAACTACGTGCCCGAAGGATTGGAAGAAGCCCCGCTGATGTCGGTGCGCATCACGGGGCCGTACACTCCGGGCACGCTGCAGAAGATGCTCGTCGAGTTCGTCGAGCCGCGCTTGTCAGCGGTGCCAGGCGTCGCGGGCGTGAGTCGCGGGGCGGGGGTCGAGATCGGGGTCTCGGTGAGTTTCGACGCGCGGCGGTTGCGCATGCTGGGCATTCCTCCCGAGTTGTTGACGCAGGCCATCGGTGGCGCACGCGTGGCCGAGGCGCTCGGTCAAGAGGAGATGGGGGCGTCAGTACGCGCCGTCATCATGCGGGATCAGCCGTCGGAGATCGAAGACTTAGCGCGCCTGCCGATCCGTGCGCCGAGCGGCCGCGTGTTCGCGCTGGGTGAACTGGCGACCATTCGGTCGGACGAGGACACGCGCGGCCAGTTCTATCGGATCGACGGGCAGCCGGCGATCGCGTTGTCCATTTCGCGGTTGCCGGGAGCCGACGCGATCAAGACGGCGGCGGCGCTCCGCGCGGCGATCGACGAAGTGCAGGCCACGCTCCCGACCGGTGCCGAGCTGGCAATCTCGCGCGACGAGAGCACGGGGTTGGCGAAGGAACTCAATGACCTCGGCCAGCGCGGGGGCATTGCGTTCATCAGCGTGTTGGTGGTGCTCGCGTTGTTGATGCGTGATGTGCGCGGCGTGGCGTTGGTCATGGGCAGTACGGCCGTGGCGATCGCCGCGACAGCGCTCAGCCTGTATGTGTTGCAGATCCCGGCGAATCTGCTGACGCTGGCCGGCCTCGGTATGGGTGTCGGCATCTTGGTGCAGAATGCGTTGGTGGTCACCGAGCGCTTGCGCTCGGCGCCGGCCACGCCGGCGGGCCGCGCGGAAGCGACGATCCGCATTGGCCCTGCGGTGGTCGGCGCGACGCTGACGACGGCCGTGGTGCTGTTCCCGTTCTTGTACCTCCAGGGCAATGCGCGAGCGGCATTCATGCCGTTCGCGGCCGCGTTCGTGTTGGCGTTGTTCTGGTCGGTGGTGACGGCGTTGTTGGTGGTGCCCGCCTTGGCGGGGGATCATGTGTTCAAGCGTCGACGCTGGAAGGGCGGCGAGCGCGCGTATGCGCGGGTGGCGGGGTGGACGCTGCGGCTCCGTCCGCTCACGCTTCTCCTGACGGTCGCGGTGTTGGCGGGGCTCACCTGGGTGTTCGTGAAGAAGGTGCCGCGCTTCGCGTGGGGTGGTGGCTTCGGCCAGCAGGCCACGACCCTCAGCGTGTTCTTGAGTTTTCCGCGCGGATCTGACCCCGAGCGACTGGACGCGGCCATGCGTGAGTTCGAGGCGCTGGTGGTCGGTCGTCCCGAGGTCGAGCGCGTGGAGGCCAGCAGCCGCGGGATCGGCGCGGCCGGCATGACCGTCTTCTTCACCGAAGACGGCGCCTTCACACCCGCGCCATTCGAGATGGAGGAAGCGCTGACGCAGCGTGCCGTGTTCGTGGGCGGCGCGAACGTGTCGGTGCGCGGGCAAGGCCCGGGTTTCTCGGCCGGCAGCGGTGGCGGCTCGTCGGCGAGCTTCCGCGTGCGGATCTTCGGCTATTCGTACAGCGGGGTGCAGGGTTTCGCCGAGGATCTGAAGGGGCGGTTGGAGACCATTCCGCGCGTGCGCGATGTGACCATCAACTCGACGAATTTCTTCGGCAGTCAGCGCGCCTTCCAAGTGGTGCTCGATCCAGATCGCTCGGCGCTGGCGCGCTTCGGGATCACGTCGGCGCAGCTGACCGCCGCGATCGGGCGTGAGGTGCGTGGCGGCGTGGGCGGCACGCGGCTCGAGATCGGCGGCGAGGAGTTGCCGATCAATGTGAAGGCCACGGGCGCTCGCGAGCGGTCGCTCGACGAATTGCGCGAAGCCCTCGTGGCCAACAGCCAAGGGGCGCCGGTGCGGATCGCCGACCTCGCGACGGTCGATGAGCGCGAGACCTTGGGGAGCATCACGCGCGAGGACCAGCAGTACGTGCGCGTCCTCGCCTATGACTTCCGCGGCCCGGCGAAGCTGGCGCAGCGCACGCACACGGCGTTCCTCGAGGCGATCAGCGTGCCACCCGGGTACCGGGTGGAGGATGCCGGCTACTCGTCGGGACCGGCGGACACGAGCGGGACGGGGCTGTGGCTGGTGTTCGGGATCGGCATCTCGCTGGTCGTGTTGGCGGTGGCGCTGGTGTTCGACTCGATCTGGGGGGCGGCGATCGTCTTCTTGTCACTCCCGCTGGCGCTGGGCGGGGTGATGGCGGCGTTCTGGCTCACCAAGGCGGCGTTCACCCGGGAGGCGGCCGTCGGCGTCATCCTCGTGATCGGGCTGGCCGTGAATCAGGCCATCCTGCTGGTGGATGCGGCCTTGGCCACGCGCCGCCGCCGCTGGGCGGCGGGGAACCGGCGGAGCCTGGATGCTGGGGCGGTGCTCCGGGCGGCCGTGGAGCGCGCCGGGATGATCGTGCTCGTGACCTTCGCGGCGCTGGCCTCGCTACTCCCCTTGGCCATCGGGACCAAGCTGAACTCGATGTTCGGTGCGATCGCGCTGGCCACGGCGGGGGGCACGGTGGCCGGTACGCTGGGGACCCTGTTGGTCCTGCCGGCCCTGATGTTCGGTCGCCGCGGCTGGAAACGCCGGAAACGCAGCAAGGACTCGCCACCGCCGCCGGTGCCTGCGGCTTTCCCCTCCCCGGAACCGGGGGTAGTTTAGCGCGATGGCTCCGGACTCCTCCGGCGCCGAGATCGGCAGGTCCTTGGGCCTTGGTTCCGTCGGGAATGATCACCATCGATGATCTGCGGGCCGCGGCGTCGCTCCTGAAGGGGGTGGCGGTGCGGACGCCTCTGCTCCCCAGTGAGGCGCTCTCCGCCGACCTCGGTGTGGACGCGTATCTGAAGCCCGAGATGTTGCAGCGCGGCGGCGCGTTCAAGTTCCGCGGCGCGTACAACTACGTCTCGCGGATGGATGCGGCGGTGCGTGCCCGCGGCGTGATCGCGCCGTCGTCGGGGAATCATGCGCAGGCCGTGGCCCTCGCGGCCAAGCTGTACGGCGTGCCGTGCACGGTGGTGATGCCGACCAATGTGACCGCTCCTAAGCGCAACGGAGCCGCGCGGTACGGCGCGACCGTGGAGCTCGCGGGCACGACCACCGCGGACCGCTACAACCGCGCGGTCGAGATCGCCGCGGCCACGGGCGCGACGTTGGTGCCGCCATACGACGACGCACTGATCATCGCCGGGCAAGGCACGGCCGGCCTGGAGATCATCGAGGACCTACCCACGCCGGGCACCGTCGTGGTCCCCGTGGGCGGCGGCGGGCTCTCGGCGGGGGTGGCCACGGCGATCAAGCTGCTGTCGCCGTCCACGCGTGTGATCGGTGTCGAGCCCGAGAAGGCGGCCAAGCTCACGGCGGCGCGGGCGGCGGGCGTCCCGACGCGCATCGAGAAAGCGGACTCCATCGCCGACGGCCTGCTCGCGGTGCAGATCGGCACGCTGAACTTCGCGCACCATCAGGCGTACATCGACGAGGTCGTCACGGTGAGCGATGCGACGACGCGCTGTGCGATGCGCTTCTTGCTCGACCGTGCGAAGTTGGTGGCGGAGCCGAGCGGTGCGGTGGCCGTGGCGGCATTGATGGATCATCCGTCGTTGGCCGTGGGCTCGACGGTGGCGGTGCTTAGTGGGGGCAATGTCGAGTGGGCCGGGCTCCAAGAACACCTGCATGCCTAGCCATATCCTCATCGCGGACGACGACGCGATGGTGTTGCAGTCGATCGCGTGGGTGCTTCGCGAACAGGGGTACGACGTCGCAACGGTGTCGGGAGGCACGGAGCTCATGACCGCGCTCAACAGCAAGACGCCCGATCTGCTGTTGCTCGACATCGTCATGCCGGATGCGGACGGCTACGAGCTGCTGGCGCGCATCAAGGGCGATGTGCGCTGGCGCGACATGCCGGTGCTGATGGTGTCGTCGCAAACGCCGGACGATGCCATCGAGAAGACCCTCGGCCTGGGCGCTGCGGACTACATCAAGAAGCCGTTCACGCCACGGGATCTGCTGGCCCGGGTGCAGTCGCAGCTCCGGTCGCACGCGGCGTTCAACCACCAGAAGGCGGCGTTGCGCACGGCCGAAGAGGCATTGGTGCGCGCGAGGGAGGACGCCGAGACGCGACGGGCGTTGGTGGATATCCTGCGCGAGGTGATGGGCGACCTCTCGACGGACGAGATCTACCATATCCTCGCGCGGCGCGTGGCGCGCGCGTTGTCCCTCTCGCGCTGCTCGGTGATCCTCGCCGCGCCCGGTGACGTGATGGGCGTGGTGGCCACGGCGTTCGACAACCCGGCGCTGCGCAACGTGCAGATCGATCTCGTGCGGTACCCTGAGATTTGCCGCGCGCTCGCGCTCGGCACGCCGGTGCTGGTCGAGGACGTGCAGACGAGCCCGCTGTACGATGACATCCGCAAGGAGTGGGCCTCGCAGGGCATGCAGGTGCCGATCCGCTCGGTGATCGCGTTGCCGTTCACGCTCGATCGGCAGCAGGCGGGCGTGTTCTTCCTGCGGCGCATGCGCAACGAACCGCCGCTGACCAACGACGATGTCGCGTTCGCTGATGCCGTCATCAAGGCGGCGGTCGCCGCGATCCAGCGCGCGCAGGTGATCGAGACGACGAAGACCGAGAATGCGCGGCTCGAAGTGCTCGCGCACACCGATGGGCTGACGCAGGTGCTCAACCGCCGCGCGCTGACGGCGCGGTTGTCGTCCGAGTTGGAGCGCGCGCGGCGGTACGACTCGGTGCTCTCGTTGTTGATGCTCGACCTCGACCATTTCAAGCGGGTCAACGACACGTATGGGCATCTCATCGGTGACGATGTGTTGCGCGAGGTCGCGGCGATCCTGCAGGCCGCGATCCGCAGCGTGGACGTCGTGGCGCGCTTCGGGGGCGAGGAGTTCGTGGTGGTGCTCCCGGAGACCCCGTTGTCGGGCGCGATCATCTTCGCGGAGCGGTTGCGGGTGGCGATCAGCGCGTACCCGTTCAACGACGGTTCGGTCGGCGGCCGCCTCACGGTGACCGTCAGCATGGGGGTGGCCGTCTTTCCCTCGGAGGGCGTGGAGTCGGTGGAGACGCTCTTCGCACGGGCGGACGAAGCGCTGTACCGCGCCAAGGCCGATGGCCGCGACCGGGTGGCGACCTGACGGCGCTTACGTGCCCGGCGAAGCGGCGCTCGGCATGCGCCTCGACCATCCCACCGTGTGCCACATCGTGCGCCCTGGTGAGACCGAGGACGGACTGGTGTCCGTGGTGATGCCGTTCGTCCAAGGCGAGATCCTCTCCGACCGCACGCATCGTGCGGGTTCGCGGGATGCTCGGACGGCTCTTCGGATGATGAAGCGCGCGGCGCTCCTGCTCCTCCTGCTGCCGCTGCCGCTCGCCGCACAGGACGCGACCCGGGCGCAGCGCTCGTTGGCGCGAGCAGATTCGTTGGTGAGCGCCGGGCAGCTCGCGCGCGCGGAGGCGGTGTACTACTCGGTGTCGCGGCAGCAGACGCGCGACCCCGAAGCGCGCGCGGCCTTGGGGTCGTATCTCGCGTCGCGCGGCGCCTTCTTGATCGGGGCCACGCTCTTGGATGAAGCGCTCGCCTTTGGCGGCGACACGGCCCGGCTCGCGGCGCGCCGAGCGCCGATCCTGCAGGTGGCGGGCGACTGGGCGCAGGTGGCGGCGCTGCGGCGGTCGCCGCTCAGTGGGGCGGAGCGAGCGCGGGCGGCGTGGCTCTCGGCCGATCCCCCCGCGATGCGCGGCGAGGATTCCGTCACGGTGGCATTCTTCCCGTCGAGTGCGGGGGCGCTGGGGCGATTCTGGTTGGTGATCGGGACGGATTCACTGGCCACGGACGTGGATGCGTCGTCCGATGAACTCGTGATCGGCGACTACCGAGCGTTCGCCCATCGCGTGGAGCTCTTCGCCGTGTCGGGCGATGGGGGGGCGAGCGCGGCGGTGGTGCGCTCGGCCGATCTGGGCGGGATCGTGCTCACGAACGTGCCGGCGCGCGTGGATGCACGCTTGGGGCCGCAGCGGGCGCGGATCGGACTCACGATGCTGGCCGCGCTGGCCCCCACGATCGATGCCGCGGCGGGCGTGATCACGGTGCGCCGCGCGGGGCTCACGCGCGCGGCCGTCGGGCGCACGCGGATCCCGCTGGTGTTCACGTTCCCGGGCGTGCAGATCGCGCGGCCTGATCGCCTCGTGCCGTTCGATAGTCCGGCGGGGCGCGCGGTGTTGGCGACGGCGCGCTGGACCCTCGACGCGCGGCGGGGCGAACTCGTACTCGAGACCGACGCGCGCTCACGCGCGCTCAGCGCCCGCGGTCCTGAAGCTCCACGAGCAGGCAGCGGTCCTGCACCACGCTGATCCCCGCCGCGCTCAACTGTGCCGCGACCGCCTCGTGGCGGATCCCGAGCTGCATCCAGACGACGCGTGGAGCGAGCGCCACAATGTCGTCGACATGGGCGGGGATATCCGCGGGTCGACGGAAGAGTACGACCGCATCCACCGGTTCGGTGATGTCGGCGAGGCGCCGGACCACGGGCTCGCCGAGGATCGTCGTGACCTCGGGGTAGTACACGGGCACGGGGATGACGCGGATCCCCGCGGCCTGCGCGTACTCCGCCACATAGAACGCCGGGGCCTTCGTCTCGGGGATCTTGATGCCGAGCACGGCGATCGTGCGCAGTGTGGGCAGCAGCGTATCCAGCTCGTCGTCGGTCTCGAGGAGTGACATGGGTGTAAATTACCCCGCGTCACCCTCACCACCATCCGCGATGCGCTTCACTGTGCTGGGCGCTGGACTGCAGGGGTCCGCGTGTGCCTTCGACCTGCTGCAGGATCCCGCGGTCTCTGAGGTCCGTCTCGCTGATCGATCGTTCGAGCGACTACCGGCGTTCCTGCAGCCGTTGGTCGGCTCGCGGCTGACGTTGCACGCGGTCGATGCCCGTGATCCCGTGGCGGTCGGCGCCGTGGTGCAGGGCACGCAGGCGGCGCTGTGCGCGATGCCCTACCACTTCAACTTGGCGTTGGCGCGTGTGGCGGTGGAGCACGGCGTGCACTTCGCCGATCTGGGTGGGAACACGGCCATCGTGGAGCAGCAGATCGCCACGGTGCACGATGCGGCAGTGGCGCGTGGGGTGAGCGTGCTGCCGGACTGCGGCCTCGCGCCGGGGCTCGTCAACGTGATCGCCGAGGTGGGGATCCAGCAGTGCGACACGGTGTCGGCGGTGCGCTTGTACGTCGGCGGACTGCCGCAGCATCCGACGCCGCCGCTCAACTATCAGATCGTGTACTCGCTCGAGGGCGTGCTCGATTACTACACGACGCCGTCGTGGGTGCTGCGTGATGGCCAGCCCACGCAGGTCACGGCGTTGTCGGAGATCGAAGCGGTCTCGTTCGATGGGAACGTGGGGACGCTGGAGGCCTTCCACACCGCCGGTGGGCTGTCGTTGATGGCGCAGCGCTATGCGGGACGCATCCCGGTGATGGAGTACAAGACGCTGCGGTATCCCGGGCATGCCGCACTGATGGCGGCGATCCGGGAGCTCGGATTCTTATCGAACACCGCGGTGGACGTGAACGGGCAGGACGTGGTCCCGCGGGCGCTCGCGATCGCGGTGCTCGATCCCAAGCTCCGCAAGCCGAATGCGCCCGATCTGGTCGCGCTGCGCGTCGAAGTCGATGGCGTGCGTGGTGGGACGCCGGTGCAGCATCGCTACGAGTTGGTGGATCACTACGACGCGGCCCATGGGATCAGCGCGATGATGCGCACGACGGGCTATTCGCTGGCGATCATGGGGCAGTTGATGGCCGCTGGTCGCGTGGCGCCGGGGGTCCGGACCCCCGACGTGGCCGTGCCGGGGGAGGCGTATCTCGATGCGCTCCGGGCGCGCGGTGTGGACGTGCGGACGACGACGGGCGTGCCGTAGTCGGCGACGGATCTCCGCGTCAGTGCGGGCGATCGCAG
This sequence comes from Gemmatimonadaceae bacterium, assembly GCA_040374005.1. Taxonomy (GTDB): domain Bacteria; phylum Gemmatimonadota; class Gemmatimonadetes; order Gemmatimonadales; family Gemmatimonadaceae; genus DASRAP01. The sequence continues at coordinate 27,133 of JBEIVF010000002.1, forward strand.
CGCGGCATTACGTCCCCGCGGCCCACGCGAAGAGGGCGTCGGCGACACTGATCGGGATCACGTGTCCGAGTTCGTGCTCGAGGTACTCCACCGTATAGCCTTGGCCACGAAGCGCCGCCGGCAAGGGACGAGCACAGGTATCGATCGAAAAAACGGAATCGGCGATGCCGTGCGTGAGGAACACCCGTGGCGTCCCGCGGCGCGCCGTCGGCACCGTGGCGCATCCCGAGAATACCCCGACCTTGGCGAACAACGCACCATTCCGCAGTCCGAGCCAGGTGGCGTACGTCCCGCCATCGGAGAAGCCGCTCAGCGTGAGTCGGGTCGGGTCCACGTTGATGTGGTCGAACGTCCACCGCATGATGCCATCGATGTGCGCGACATCGAAGCCGATGTTGTTCAGGATCAGATCCCAGGTCTGTCCGCGCGAGTTCGGCGCGACCACCACGACGCCCGCGCGTTCGGCGATGTCGCGGAACTCCAACGTGATCCCTTCGCCACTCGCATTGAACCCGTGCAGCAGCACGACCACGGGAGCGGGCGTGGCGGGGTCATACGTCGTGGGGACGTACACGCCGAACGCGCGTCCTTCGGCCGAGAGTTGGAGCGACTTGATGCCGGGGGTGATCGTCTTGGTCGGCGCCGCGATCGTGGTCCGCAAGCGACCGTTGGCCGCTTCGATGAGCGCGGGATCGACGGTGCTCGCGGTGACGGGGTCGTCCCAACACGCGCCAAGCGCGAGACTCAGGAGCAGCACAGCGATAGCAGAGCGGCGCACGGACATCACGATCGACCCGTCAAAGCGGTGGGAGGGGGTCCGACCTCTTGCGGGTCGGTCACCCCTGAGAATACACCGCGGCGCTAGAAACGGGTGAAGCTGGCCAGCGTGGAGCCCATCGCGTCGATGGCCTCGCGCGCACGGAAGCGGTCGGTCCCGTTGTAGATGAACGCGAAGACGAGTTCCTCGCCGTTCGCCGCAGTCACATATCCACCCAGCGACGTGACCTCGCTGGTGGTTCCCGTCTTGGCACGGAGGCGTCCGTCGGCGGGCGTGCCGCGCATGCGGCTCTTGAGCGTCTCGGTGCGCCCTGCCACTGGGAGCGAGCTCGTGAAGTGCTGCGCCCACGGCGCACGGGCGCTGTAGTCGAGGATCCCGACCAGTGAGCGTGGGGTGACCCGGTCTGCCGTGGAAAGGCCGCTCCCATCGGCTGCGTACACCCCCGAGCCCGGCGTGCCCACGCGATCTGAGAGGAATGCGCGCAGGAGCGTGTTCGCCGATTCCGCCGATCCCTGGCGTCCCGACTTACGAGCCGTGTTGCGGAAGATCAGCTCGGCGAAGTGATTGTTGCTCTCGCCGGTCATCAGGGTGACGAGTTCGCTCACTGGCTGTGAGGCGTAGCGAGCCACGGGAACGGCCGACGGCGCCGCGCGGCGTGCGGCCACGGGCTCGGTCACCTTCACGCCGGCATTGGCGAGCGCCGCCCGGAAGGCGGCGGCGACGAACAGCTCGGGGTTCTCGACGACATAGCTGTAGGACCGCGCCACGGAGAGGGCCCCGATCCAGCCGCCCACGCGGAACGCCCCCGTGGCGGGGTCCTGACGCACGGTGATCGCTGCCGAACGGCTCCCGGCACGCACGGTGAGTGCGTTGGTCACCGGGAGGCCCGCGAGCGTCGGCGTCAGTTCGACTGACGCGCGCATGGTCTTGCGGTCCGACGAGACCCGCACCGCCACGAGATTCTGGTTGATCGACAGCGCCGAGACGCGCGCGGCGTAGGAGGCATGGAGATACCGCGAGAGCCAGCCCTCCGGGACGAGACGGCCATCGAAGGCCGAGCCATCGGCGATCACGGAACCCGTGATCCGCGTGATCCCGGCATCGGCGACCTGCTTGGCGAGGATCTTGAGGGGGTCAGCGCCCTTGGTGCCGAAAGCCGGGTCGCCCGCGCCCTTGAGGATGAGGTTCCCGTTGAGGACGCCGCCGCTCACTGCGCCTTCGCGCAGGATCACGGTCTCGAAGGTGTGGTCCGGGCCCAGGACGTCGAGCGCGAGGGCGGCCGTGAAGACCTTCATCGTGGACGCCGGCAGGAGCTGGGTGTCGGCGTTACGGCCGAAGAGGGTGTCGCCCCGTGTCCGGGAGACGACCATGACGCCCCACTCGCCAGAGCGCACTGACGCGTCGAGGATCCCGCCCAGGTCGCGCGAGAGCTGCGGCGTCCCGATGGGCTTGGTCCACGCGAGCTTGACCGTCCGCACATTGGTCGTCGTCGCGCGGCGCGGGGCCTGCGCGTCGAGCACCCCCGCGCTGAGAGCGAGGGCGATGAATCCGAGGACGTGGGCGGTCGGTCGGGTCATGCGGTCAATGTGGAGGCGGGCACGGCTGGGGGGAACCCTAGGCCGACGAGCCAAGCGCCCCTGGCGCAACGGCGCCGGGGGCGCTTGGCACGAGAGGCACGAGAGGCACGAGAAGCACGAGAGGGAACAGCAAAGGACTGGGGGGGGGGGGGGGGAGGGACCCCCCCCC
>JBEIVF010000163.1:0-4580 GCA_040374005.1 Gemmatimonadaceae bacterium
CCGGGGAGTAACGCGCGGTGCGCAAGTACTCACCGAAGGTCAGCGACGCGAGGCGTCCGCTGGCGAGGTCCAGTGGCGCGTGCCGATGCAGCCGCACCAGATCGGCCGTGATGCGCCGCGCGGCGCGGCCGCGTGCGATGGTGGGATCGACCATCGGGATCGAGTGCCGGCCCACGCGCACATTGAAATAGCGGTAGTACGTGCCGGCGCCGAGCGTGGAGAACGACGCAGCGTAGTCCACGGGTGCCGTGTCGATGCCTACGTGGTCGTAGAGCGCGCACAGCGTCGGGTAATAGCTCGGCGTGAACACGCGGAGCGGCACGTCGATCAGACTGCGGGTGGCATCGCTGTCCAGGCGGATGCTGTGCGCGCCCATGCCACCGCCAGGGTAGGACTCGTGCAACACCACCTCGCGCTCGCGCCCGAGCAGCCACGCGGCGGCGAGGCCCGCGAGCCCCGAGCCCACCACCGCGATGCGTTCGTGTGCGCGAGGGCTCATCGCGCCGCGACGCTGGCGGTGACCAGCACGTAGCGCAGCTGGCCATCGCGGACCAAGGACTCGGCCATCACGCCCGTGAGCGGCACGGCGAACTGCGCGCGGCGGACGTGCGACCACCGCTGCGTGCGCGCCCAGCGGGCGAAGCCAGCGAGCACTGCGGTGGTGAGATCCTCGATGCGGACATCCGTGAAGCCCGCGCGTTCCAACACGCCCGTGTACGCGGCGGTCGTCAGCAGGTTGGTCGCGGGGATCCCGCTCAGGCGCGCCATGGCCCGCCGTGTTCGTGTGGGCGGTGTCTCACTGACGAGGTCCGTGAGGGCGAGGCGCCCGCTGGGGCGGAGCGCCGCCGCGGCGCGGCGGAAGAACCCCGGTCGATCCGCGAAGTGATACGCCGCGTCCAGTGCCAGCACGCGGTCCACACTCTGCGGCGGGAGCGTGAGTGCGCTCGCCGCAGCGGCGACGACGGTCGCACCAGCCCCATGGCCGGCCGCGACCACGCGGCGCGTGGCTGCAGCGACCAGCGAGGCACTCCGGTCACTCGCGCTGACATACTGCACACCGAACTGCGTGAGCCACACGAGCAGTTGTTCGCCCGCGCCGACGCCCACATCCGCGATGCGTTGCCCTGGGTGCAGGCCGGCGGCCGTACCAAGGCGCACCGCGAGCGCGTGAGCGGCTTCGGGGTACGCCGTGGCCGTCGTCCAGTCCCCGAGATTGGCCCACTGGGTGGGGCCTCCCTCGTTGAGCAGCGGCAGATCGAGATGGGTGGGCGCGGCGAGATCAGGCGCGGCGACAGCGGAAGGACTCACCAGGGGAAATGAACTCCCCCGACACGATGTGCGTCAACCATGCCCTCGTGCTCAGCTCCCCCTGCGGTCACCGCGGGGCGAGACTGCGCGCCCCTAACGCGTACGGCACACTCCAGTGCCGCCAGTCCGGTCGGGCTCTGGCGCGGGCCGTCCACACACGGTCGATCGCCGTCCGCAGCGCGGCCGCGTGCGCTGGAGCGAGTCGCCCTTGCGCCGCCAGCAAGGTGGGTAGCGCGTCGCCCGAGAGCTGCGCGTGATACGCGACGTCGAACTCGCGGCCCTCCTCAGCACGCGCAACGTTGGTCGTGACCACCCAGCGCTCAGGATTCGACAGATTGAGCGCGCCCAACCAGATCGCCGAGATGACGAGGACGCCCGGCGCGAACCGCGCCCGCGATCCGCGCAGCACCGTCATCCCGAACCACACGAGGACCAGGGCTACCTAGAGCAGGATCGCCAGTGCGATCACGCGGTCGGCCGTCAGCCCGAAGTACTGCACGTACATCGACAAGCGTACCACCGCCGACACGAGCACCGCACTCACCAACGCGATCAGGAGCTGCCCCAACATCCGGAACGAGGTGCGCGCGCGACCTTCCGCGCGGTCCAAGACATCATCCGCGACGAGCAGCACCGCGAGGACGATCCCCGCCAGCACGATCAACTCGAAGAAGCCATCACGGGCGTACTCCGCCATGGTCATGCCCGCCGTCTCGGCCACGTACGCCGCGCCACCGAACAGCGTGCGCACTTGGAGGCCGATCCACGCACTCAGCAGCAAGGCGAGTCCGCCGAGGACCGGCAGCGCGGCGGAGAAGGGTAGCTGCATCGTTCCGCGGAATGTCGCGGCGCTGACGCCGACTGGTAGCAGCGAGCCGCGCACGGCACCGGCCGTCACCCAGCTGGCCGCACCGATGAAGACCATGTGCTCCACGAATTGCCCGTCGAGGAACAGGCCCGCGCGGTCGACGAAGCTCTCGAAGAGTGGGTCGGCCTCGGCCAGTAGCGAGAGCACGATCAGCAGCACGGGGAGCGCGACGATCGTCCCGAAGCCGGCGTACTTGATTGATCGACGTGACTCTTCCGAGACGGATTCAGCTTGGGCATCACGCAGCGCCAACATCGGGGCACCGGCGCCGACTGCCGCCGCGGTGGCCGCGCCGCCGATCACCGCGTCGCGCGGCTCCAACTGCATGAGCGACCGGCCGAGCCCGCGCCACGCGATCAGCGCGCACACCACCACGAAGGCGAAGAAGTCGAGCACATACAACCCGGGGGCGTCGCGCAGCACCAGCATGAGTGCGAGGATCATTCCGCCACCGACCAGCACGCGCCGATCGGTCTCGATGGTGGTCGCCCGCTCAATGATGACGAGCGCGATGCCGAGCGTTACGATGACCCAGAGCGCGAACCCGGCGCGTGGCATGTCGATATTGAAGAGCCAGTCTGCCGCGACCCCGAGCACGAGGGCGATGACGAGGATGCGCCGAGCGAGCGAGGAGGTCATGACTCGCCACCCACGCGCCGGATCAGCGCTTCCATGTGCGAGAGGTACTGCTCCAACGCGCGGCGGCCGGCGGCCGTGAGCTTGTACTCCGTGCGCGGGATGCGGCCGTCAAAGCTCTTCTTGCACGCGATGTACCCCGCGTCCTCGAGCTTCCGGGCGTGCACCGACACGTTGCCGTCCGACGTCTCGAGCAGCGCCTTGAGCTCATTGAATGTGAGGGAGTCGTGCACCGCGAGCGCGCTCACCAGGGCGAGTCGCACGCGCTCGTGGATGAGGCGGTCCAGGGACATGGGCATCGACGCGTCTCCATCCTCGGCCTTGAGATCGGCCTGTTGTTCGCGCGCGGCCTGCTTGCTGCTGCGCGCGCGGGCGGCACTGCCGTCGCGCTTAACCACCGTGCCTCCGGGCAATGACCACACCGAAGCCGATCTGCAGGGCGCCGAATCCGAGAGCCATCATCAGGTCACCATCGAGAGCAGGGATGAAGAGCGTGAGCAGGCCGAGGGCGATGAACGCCATGCCCATCAGGGGGACGGCTCGTACCGAGAAGGCGCCGGCCGTCGTGACACCCACGCCGTAGAGCAGCAACCACATGCCGGGGAGGATGCGCGTGGTGACATGGGGGGCGATCCCGGTGCTGAGCGGATCGACAAGGGCCAGCGTGAGTGCGGCGCCGGCGAGGATCGCGGGCCAGAAGCTGAGCAAGAACTTTCGCGCCGGCGTGCTCAGCACCTCAGCGCCATCGGTGCGCACGCGTCGCCGCATCTTCTGGAGCATCGCGGCGCTGCCGAGCGTCCCCGCGACGACGGCGGCGGCGAGCCAGAACATCAGCCAGCGTTCGGGGGTGGGCTGCCGGTCGGCGAGGAACGCGAAGCCGATGGCGACCACGCCGGTGAGGACGAGTCCCCATCCGGGGACATCGGTGAAGGAGGTGGCTCCCTCCATCGTGCGGCGGATGAAGAGGAGGTCCTGGAGCGCGCGGTCGCGGAGGGCGGGCGGCGGGGTATCGGGAGCGGCCATGGGGGTATGATGGCGGGTCCCCGGAAATCTGTCAAGTACTTTTTTTTACAAAGCATGCGGCATCCCCGCGCGCTACCGTCGCGCGGGGACGAGCCGCGCGCTCACCCCACCTGCACGTTCGCATCCCAGTCTCGCTGATCCTGCAACTGCAAGAAGTGGCGAGCACGCTCACGGCCCCTTCTTCTTTCGCATCGCGATCCCCCCCCCCCTCAGTGATAATTCCTCCCCCGCACCCCCTCCGTCCCCTCCACCCCCGGCAACCCCGTAAAGCTCTTCGCCCGAATATTCCACACCCCACTCTCCACCTGCAGCACGCCACGCACCAGCAGCACCGGCGTCCGCGAAATGAGCACCGCTTGCTGCTCGAACAACTGCGGCCGCACCACCACGTTGATCATCCCCGTCTCGTCCTCCAACGTCAGGAACACGAAGCCCTTCGCGGTGCCTGGGCGCTGGCGACAGATCACTAGGCCCGCTACCGCCACGCGCTCGCCATCCTGCATCGTGCGCACAGTCGCCGCCGTCACGATACCGTTCGGCACCAGCAACGAACGCAGGTGCTTCAACGGATGCCCATTCAGCGACACACCCGTCGCCCGGTAATCCGCCGCCGTCAGCTCGGGCGCACTGTACGCCGGCACGGCCGCCGGCACGGGCGCATCGTCGTACACGACCAGCGGCCCCCCACTCCCACGCACCCGCTCCAACACCCGCCACAACGCCACACGCCGCCGCCGCTCCTTCG
>JBEIVF010000061.1:0-9646 GCA_040374005.1 Gemmatimonadaceae bacterium
CTGGTAGATCGCGCGCTTCTTGATGCGGTCGTAGCGGGCCGTTGAGGGCGAGAGCGCTTCGATGGCGAGGAGGAGGTGCTTGATGTCGGGCCACTGCTTCGGGCGCTGCTCGGACCACGGCACCACGAAGAGGTCGGGCTGCACGAGGCGCTTGGGCGAGAAGACGATGTCAGCGGGGGACCACCATAGCCAGCCGATCTTGTGCGAGTCGACGTACTGCCACATGGCGGCGTGTAGCACCGAGAGCACGCTCTGGTGATCGGGCTCCGGCGCGGGCGTCACCACGTGCTCCCCGTCCAAACACTCGTGCCGCATTCCGTCGTCCGGAAGGGCAAGGACTTCGTCCACAGTCCACTCGTGGTGCAAGGCTGGCATGCCCATATCGTACGCTCGGCTCGGCGGGGGAGGCAAGGGGTCATGGGCCAACGGTACATCACCGACTCCGTCGGACCGTCACCGGAGTGTCCCGCACAGTGTCATTTCGCCGAGCGGCACACCTTCCTTACCGGACACATCTCGCACCGCGCCACCCGCGCTGTACACACCAGCGCGCCGAGCTCCATCAACGCCTGATTGTGCGTCCACCCCGCCTTGCCGGTGCGCGGCAAGATGTGCTCCGCGATCGCCCACAGCTTCTTCTGTCCCTTGCCGCTCTTGAGGTCGGCGCGTGGGGCGAACACGCGCTTCAGCACCCGGGCGACGTTCGTGTCCACGAGCGCCGCGCGACGCTCGTACGCGAACGACGACACCGCGCCTGCCGTGTACGCCCCGATGCCGGGGAGCGCGCGAAGTTCCGCGACTTCCGCTGGGATGACACCATCCCGCTCGGTGGTCACCTGCTGCGCCAACGCGTGGAGATTGCGCGCTCGCGCATAGTAGCCCAACCCCTCCCACGACTCGCGCACTTGCTTCGGCGGCGCCTTCGCCAGCGTGTGCAGGTCGGGGAAGCGATCCAAGAATCGCCCGTAGAAGTCTACGACGCGCGACACCTGCGTCTGCTGGAGCATGAGCTCCGACACCAGCACATGGTACGGATCGCGCGTGCGGCGCCACGGCAGGTCGCGACTATGGCGCCGGAACCACGCGGCGAGTCGCTTGCGGAACTCCGCCGCATCAGCGGCGGGAGGCAGCCCACGGGTCACGAGACCTTCTTCGTCTTCCGCTTGAGGAAGTCCATCAGCACGAACTGACCCAGCGACATGGTGTTGGTGAAGTACGCGCGTCCCCGCGCGATGGCCGACACCTGCTTCACGAACTCCACCAGCTGCTGATCGCGCGCCAGCATGAACGTGTTGATCACGATGCCGCTCTTCCGACACGCCGCCACTTCCCGCAGCGTCTCGGCGTAGATGAACGGATCGATCCAGCCGCTGTTCTTGTACGAGCGGCCGTCGGGTAACGTGAGCGCGCTGGGCTTGCCGTCCGTGATCATGATGATCTGCCGCATGTCCTTGCGCTGACTCAGCAAGATGCGCCGCGCCAACTTGAGCCCGCTCGCGGTGTTGGTGTGGTACGGCCCCACCTGCGCATGCGCCAACGTCGCCACCGGGATCTCCTCGGCGTCGTCGTGGAACAGCACCACGCGGATGGTGTCGCCGGGGAACTGCGTCTTGATCAAGTGCGTGAGCGCGAGCGCGACCTTCTTGGCCGGCGTGAAGCGATCCTCGCCGTACAGGATCATCGAGTGCGACGTGTCGAGCATCAGGACCGTGGCGCACGACGAGCGGTACTCGCTCTGGTGCACCATCAGGTCCTTGTAGTCGATGTCGATGGGCACCTCGAGCGAGCCGGTGCGCGCCAGCGCGTTGGTGAGCGTGGCGTTCACATCGATGTTCAGCACGTCGCCGAACTCGTACGGCTTGGAGCCACCGTCGGCCTCGATACCTGTGGCGAGATACGGCGTGTCGTGCGAGCCGAATGACGACTTGCCGAAGCCCTGCAGCAACGAGCGCAGCGTGCGGTAGCCGAGGAAGTCGATGCCACGGTCGGTGAGCTTGAACTGCACGTCCTGCGCAGCGGCCTTCGCGGCGCTCCCGACGCTCGAATGCCCTGCCGGCATCTCCGGAGGCGTCTCGATCTGTAGCATGCCCTCGGCCATCAACTTCTGCACGAGCTGATCGAGCAATTCGGCGAGCTTGGCCTCACTGATCTCGTCGCCTTCACCGCGGAGCGCTTCGAGCATCTCGGGCGTGATCTGGCCCGACTCGATCAACGCGTCGAGGATGGCCTGCTTCAGCGCATCAAGCGAGCGATCCCCTTCCTGCTCCATGTCAGGATCGCCCCACGGCGAACTCGACCCGCCGCCGGCAAAGCCGGACTGCAGGAGGAAATCAGCCAGCTTGTCGAGCAGGGACTGGAGGTCCACCGCGTCGGCGAGCTCAGGCGAGAACTTGGAATAGCGGTGGGATCGCATCTGTAGGGCGAATGATACCGACGGCCGGGGTGGTTCCCTAGGGGCGTGGCGGCACGTGTGCGCTACGTCCCCGGCGCGATCAGGATCTCACGTCGCCGCAGATACTCCACGGTGCCGAACCCCAGCCGCTCCCACGCCACATTCGCGGCTTCGTTCTCTGGCGTGGAGTGCAAGCGCATCTCGGTGATGCCACGGTTCCGACACCAGATCGTGGCGGCATCGACCAGTTGATGCAGGATGCCACGACGACGGTGCGACTTGCTCACGAACACCGACGCGATGTAGCCGAAGCGCGCCGGACGGAGCAACGGCGAACCCCGCCCTTCGATGCAGCGCAGCATGCCGACGGGCGTCTTGCCGTCCATCGCGATCCACGTGATCTCGCGGCCCGACGCCAGGTACATCGGTGTGGTGCGATGCGCGCGCTCGGCCGCATCGGCCCGCAACCGTCCGTAGATGGGGTTGGTCGCGTGCTCTTTGAGCAATGCGATACGGAAGCGCACGATGATCTCGATGTCGAGGAGACCAGCCGGGCGCACGATCACGCCAGAGTCAGGGACCTGGCGCGACCGCCTGGAGCGAGAAGGACGTGAGGACGAGGCCACGGCGTCCAAACTATGTGCGGCCCCGCCCAGCGCCAGAGTCTCAGCTCATCCCACCCATCGGGTCGTCCCCGCCGCGGCGGCGGCGTTGGGGCTCGGGCGCCCGGGCATAGGCCCCGCCATCCGAGCGGCTGAGCTTGCGGCGGGCCACCAAGGCCTCCAGGACCAGCTCAGCGGCCGCCACCTGCGTCCCCGCCGTGGCCTCGTCCGCCAACTCGAAGTCCCGGACGATGTCGAGCAGCCCCGGCACGGCCCCAAAGGCCTTGAGCAACACGGCGGCCGGCGCATCATCGGTCACCTCGAGGGCGCCGCCGGTGTCGAAGTGCACCACGATGTCGTCGGTGGGGATCTCGCCGGCCCGTTCGCTGAGCGTGGCATCCGCCGCCCGACGGATGAGCTCGCGGGCGATGACGGCGGGCCCGACCAGCTCACCCTCGTACTCCAGCTCCAGCTTGCCCGTGATGGCCGTGAGGGCCGCGTACAGGTCCGACAACCGCGGCACCGCCTCGGCCTCGCCGTGCGTCATCGCACGACGCTCGGCGCTCGACACCACGTTCTCCATCAGCGTGATGGGCACCCGCTGCGACACTCCCGAGCGCTTGTCGATGCGACGATCGTCGCGCGCTTCGAACGCCACGCGCTCCACGACTTCGCGCACGAGCGTCGGGATGCGAATGGGCAACGCATCACGCTCGGTCCACGCTTCTTGCTGCGTGATCTCCATACCGAGGCGCACGGAGAGCGGGTAGTGCGTGATGATCTCGGAGCCGATGCGATCCTTGAGCGGCGTGATGATCTTGCCGCGCGCGGTGTAGTCCTCGGGGTTGGCCGAGAACACGACGAGCAGGTCGAGTGATAACCGCACCGGGTAGCCCTTGATCTGCACATCCCCTTCCTGCATGACGTTGAACAGGCCCACCTGCACCTTCCCGGCGAGGTCGGGCAGCTCGTTGAGCGCGAAGATGCCGCGGTTGGCGCGCGGCAGCATGCCGTAGTGGATCGTGAGCTCGTCGGCGAGGAGGTGCCCACCGCGCGCCGCCTTGATGGGGTCCACATCACCGATGAGGTCGGCCACGGTGACATCGGGCGTGGCCAGCTTCTCGACGTACCGCTGATCACGGCCGACCCACGCGATGGGCGTGTCGTCGCCCGCCGTGCGCAGCGTCTCACGGCCGTACTTGGAGATGGGCGCGAAGGGGTTGTCGTTGATCTCGGAGCCCGCGATGATGGGGATCGCGTCGTCGAGCAACGTGGTCAGCGCGCGCAGGATCCGCGACTTGGCCTGGCCACGGAGCCCGAGCAAAATGAAATTGTGGCGCGACAGGATCGCGTTGGCGATCTGCGGCATCACGGTCTCGTCGTAGCCGAGCACGCCTTCGAAGAGCGGCCGGCCGTCGCGAAGACGCGCGAGGAGATTGGTGCGGAGCTCGGCCTTGACCGAGCGATGACGGAGCTCCGGGGCCCCGAACGGCGACTGCTTGAGCGCGCCGAGAGTCGTTGGATGGTTGGTCACACCGGAAGAATGCTTGGGCGACCTTGGTGGTGCCAACCTCATTGGCGCGCCCTGCTTGGCTGGGTCAACTGATCAACGCTGAGAACGCTGAGAGACGCTGAAACGCGCTGATCAAAGACAAAGGGGGAACTACTCCCCCAAAAATCAGTCTCAGCGTTTTCTGCGTCTTTCAGCGTTTTCAGCGTTCAATCAGTTTTCTGAGCCCGCCTCCCCGCCACCGCCAGCAGAGCGCCGCCGAGTACGACGTTTTCCGCTGTTCGACATGGCGAAGCGGCGAATTTGGGGTCGCTTGGTGCCGAAGTTGATGAGGAGAGCCAGTTCGATGCTCGACGCCGAGAGGTAGTTGAGGACCTGCGACTCGTGGGCCTCGACAAGATCGGTGACGGCTTTGATCTCGAGCAGGAGTTGGTCCTCGACGATGAAATCGGCCCGGAACGAGCCCACGAGACCGTCGCGGTAGTAGACCTCAATGGACACCTCTGAGTCGGCCTTGATGCCGGCGGTCTCGAATTCCTGGGCCAGGGCTCGGCAGTACACCGACTCCACGAAGCCGGGGCCGAGCTCGCCGTAGACGCGGAAGACGCAGCCGATGACCCGCCGGCTGAGGTCGGGGTCCGGAACGAGGCGAAGCGGGGGAGGGCAGGGCGCGGTCATGCCCCCAACCTTGGAGGCAACGTCAGCGGGGCGTCACCGGCCCCGGATCACCTCAAAGAGACTTCGACTTGGTTGTCGTAGAACGTCGCCCCGCCGCCCATGTCCGTCTCCCGCTGGCTCGTCGTCGCGTTCGCGTTCTGCCCGTCCGCCGCGTACTTGAGCCACCAGATGCTCGGCGCCCACACCACCCCGCGCCGGATCCCGTCGTCCACGCGGGCCTTCACCGTGAACGCCCCTCGGCCGTTGCGGATCTCCACGTCGTCGCCCGTGCGGATCCCGCGTGCCGCCGCATCGTCGGGGTGGATGAGGCAGTCCGGCCCCGGCACACTCCGCCGGAGCTTGTCCACGTTCACGAACGTCGAGTTCAAGAACTGGTGCGCCGGCGACGAGATCAGCGTCAACGGCCACTGGGCCACCAACTGCGGATCGCGCTCCGCGCTCTCATACGGCGGGATGTACGTCGGCACCGGGTCGTGCCCCATCTGCAACAAGCGCTCGCTGTAGAACTCACACTTGCCACTCGGCGTGTAGAACCGGCCCTCGGCGTACGGTGCGTAGCGCGCGGGCACGTTCAGGCGCACCCAGCCGTGTTCGAGCAAACGCTCCAGCGTCACACCCTGCATGCGCTCGTGCTCGGTGGTGAGCGCCTGGCGCACCAGATCCAGATCGCTGTCGCCGAAGCACGGGTCGGTGAGCCCCAGCGCGGCCGCCAACCGACGGAAGATCTCGGTGTTGGCGAGCGCTTCACCCACGGGCGCGATGGCCGGCCGATTCAGCGACGCGTAACAATGCCCGTACGCCAAGTGCACATCGAGATGCTCCAGCTGTGTCGTGGCCGGCAACACGTAGTCGGCGTAGTCCGCCGTGTCGGTCTGGAAGTGCTCCAGCACCACCGTGAACAGATCCTCGCGCAGCAATCCCGCCCGCACCTTCTCCAAGTCAGGCGCCACCGCCGCCGGGTTGGAGTTGTAGACGACCATCGCCTTCACCGGCGGCCCACCCACCCCCGCATCGGGCAGCGTCAGTGCATCACCTAGGCGGATCATGTTGATGGTCCGCGCGGCCGGGCCGAGGTCGTGGCGTTGCAGCGCGTCGACGTTGTACTTGAAGTTGCCGCTCGTCGAGAGCTGCACCCCGCCGCCGGGGTGCCGCCAATGTCCGCTCACCGCGGGCAGGCACGCGATGGTGCGCACGGCCATGCCGCCGCCCGCGTGCCGCTGCAAGCCGTAGTTGATCCGCACGAACGCGTTGCGCGAGCGGCCGTAGCGACGCGCCAGCGACGCGATCACCTCGACGGGGATGCCCGTCGTCGCACTGGTGCGCTCGAGCGGCCACTCGGCCACCCGCGCGCGCAACGCGTCGGCGCCCAGTGTGTAGCGGGCGATGTAGTCCTCGTCAGCGAGCCCCTCGGCGAACAGCACGTGCATGATGCCGAGTGCCAGCGCCGCATCGGTGCCCGGGCGGATGCCGATCCACTCGTCGCACTGCTCCGCTGTCCGCGTGCGGATGGGGTCGATCGCGATCACCGGCGCGCCACGCTCCCGGGCCTGGACGATGAACGGCCACAGGTGCGGGTTGGACGTGAGCGTGTTGGTGCCCCAGAGGATGATCAGGTCGGATTCGGGGACGGAGTCGGTGTCGGCCCCGATGCTCATCCCCACGGTCATCATCATGCCGACCTTGCCGGCCGTGGCGCAGATGGTGCGGTCGAGGCGCGACGCGCCCAGGGCGTGGAACAGACGCCGGTCCATGGACTCGCTCTGCAGCAGCCCCATCGTCCCGGCGTACGAGTACGGGAGGATGGCCTCCGGGCCGTGCTCGGCGATGACCCCCTGCACGCGCCCCGCGATGTCGGTCAGCGCCTCCTCCCACGAGACCCGCTCGAACTGCCCGCTCCCCTTGGGACCGACCCGCCGGAGGGGGTGCTGGAGACGGTCCGGGTGGTAGGTCCGCTCGAGGTACCGGTTGACCTTGGCGCAAAGGAAGCCCGAGGTGACCGGGTGGTCGGGGTCGCCCTGGATGCGTACCGCCTGCCCATCCTGCACCGTGACGATGGTGGCGCAGGTGTCGGGGCAGTCGTGGGGGCAGGCCCCGCGGACGGTGCCGGCCACAAACAGGGGGAGGGAGGTGTTCACCCTTGTGAAGATACCCGATTCCTGTAGATTTCTCTGCATCGCGCAACGCTGCGCTTGGGGGGGCAGTACCTGTCGGCTGCGGAGAAAACGCAGGGGTACTGTCGGTCGCCGGAAGGTCGGCGAGGATTGGTCCGAAACCCAGGGTCGTCCGGCTGAGTGCGGTGCTGGGGCTTCGGCCCATGCACCGCGTTTCGTACTTCCGTGACTTGGCACCAGCGCGATGCGTCTGTATACGTACCCCGTACCCATCTCAACCCGCACGACCCCCAAGGAGTTCCCATGAAGCGCGTTGCTCTGTTCGCCGTTGTTGCTCTGTTCGCCGCCTGCGCCCCGAAGGATGAGGCTCCGGCCACCGACGCCGCCGCCGATTCCGCCGCGGCCGCCGCGCCGGCGCCGATGGACAGCGGCATGGCCATGCCGGATTCGGCCGCCGCGGCCACGATGGACACCACGAAGAAGATGTAAGCTCGGCGCGTGCCGAGTAGGGACGGGCGCGATCCTCTCGAGGGTCGCGCCCGTCGCCGTTCGGGCGCGTGACACCAGCGCGTCATGCGCCCGTAGTACCAGCGAACCTCTTCCTCTTGGGAGCCGCCAGATGTTGATGACCACCACCAGCACCATCGAAGGGCAGCAGATCGAGCAGTACCTCGGCATCGTCTCGGGTGAGGCGATCCTCGGCGCCAACATCTTCAAGGATTTCTTCGCCGGCATCCGTGACATCATCGGCGGCCGCTCGGCCGCCTACGAGGGTGAGCTGCGCAAGGCGATGACGATCGCGTATGACGAGATGCAGATGGAGGCGACCGCGCTGGGCGGCAACGCGATCATCGGTGTCGACCTCGACTTCGAGAGCATCCAGATCGGCAGTGGTGGGTCGATGCTCATGGTGACCGCGACCGGCACCGCGATCAAGCTCTCGGCGCCCACGCGCTGACGGTCGGGCACTCGTTTCTCTCGCGTCCCATCTCACGGCCTCGATGACCATCGCTCCGTTCCACGATCCGCCGCGGTTCCCACGCGGGTTCCGCTGTGCCAGTCGCCATGTGGGCCTCAAGCCCGAGGCGCGCGACCTCGCCCTCTTCGTCTCCGACGTCGAGGCGACGGCCGCCGCGGTGTTCACGCGCAATCAGTTCCCCGGGGCGCCGATCATCCTCGGTCGTGAGACGATCCGCGGTGGCGTGCTGCGCGCCGTGGTGGTCAACAGCAAGGTCAGTAACGTGGCGACCGGAGCGGCCGGCATCGAGCACGCCCGCCGGATGGCCGCCGCCGCGGCGACCGAACTGGGCACGACACCGGACAAGATCCTCGTCAGCTCGACGGGCGTCATCGGCGTGCCATTGCCCATCGAGAAGATCGAGCGCGGGCTGCCGGGCATCTCCGCCGATCTCGTCGACGATCCGATGGTCGGTGCACTCGGTATCATGACGACCGATTCGCACCCCAAGGCGATCTCGCTCGCCGTGGGCGATGCCACGATCACGTGGGTAGCCAAGGGTTCGGGCATGATCGAGCCGAATATGGCGACGATGCTCGCGTACATCTTCACCGATGCCGCGTTCGACGCCGCGACGCTGGACCGCCTGCTCCGCGACGCCGTGGATGACTCGTTCAACATGTTGTCGGTGGACACGGACACGAGCACGTCCGACACGTGCGCGATCCTGGCCAACGGACTCGCGGGCACGGTCGATGCAGCGGCGTTCCGTGCCGCGTTGCGCCTCGGCTGCACGCGCATGACGGAGATCCTCGCCCGCGACGGCGAAGGCGCGCTGCATCTCTTGCGCGCGACCGTGCGCGGGGCCGCCACGCGTGCCGAGGCGCGCACGGTCGCCAAGTCCCTCGTGAACTCGCCGCTGATCAAGACGATGGTGCACGGCGCCGATCCCAACGTGGGCCGACTGCTGATGGCCGTGGGCAAGTGCACGGAGGTGACGATCGATGCCGCTCGCACCACCGCGTGGATCAATGGGCACGCGGTGGTCGAGGGCGGAGCCCGTCTCACCTTCGACGACGCCACGGTGCGCGCGACGCTCGGCCGCGAAGTGGTGGACCTCGTGGTGGACCTCGCCGTCGGTACGCACGAGGCCACCGCGTACGGGTGCGACCTGACGGCGGGGTATGTGACGGAGAACGCGGCGTACTACTCTAGCTGAGAAGCACGAGTGGCACGAGAAGCACGGGTGGGGCGTCAGTGGCTTCGTGATTCTCGTGCGTCCCGTGCCTCTCGTGCTACTGCGGGCGTTGGGGGGGCGCCCGCAACCCCCCCCCGAGCGCCGCCCCCCCCCCCAACCGCGGCCCGGTCAGATACGGTGTCGGAGGTGGGGGGGGC
>JBEIVF010000106.1:0-6751 GCA_040374005.1 Gemmatimonadaceae bacterium
CGATCCTCGCGATGGCCGCCAAGCACGGCGCGGCGGGCACGCTCACCCTCGGCATCGTGACGGGCGACGATCTGTTGCCGCGTCTCGATGACTTGTTGGCCGCGGGGCATCCGCTGAAGAACATGGACACCGGCGCGCCGCTCAGCGACGTGCGCGACCGCGTGATCGCGGCCAACGCGTACATCGGCTCTGAGCCGATCGTCGAAGCGCTGCAGCAGGGCGCGCAGGTGGTGATCACTGGGCGCTCCACCGACACCGCGCTCACCATGGCGCCGCTGCGTTACGAGTTCGGCTGGGCCAAGGATGCGTGGGATCAGCTCGCGGCGGGCATCATCGCGGGGCACATCATCGAGTGTGGCGCGCAGTGCTCGGGCGGCAATTGCTTGCACGATTGGCGCAACATCCCGGACCTCGCCAACATCGGCTATCCCATCGTCGAGGTGAAGGCCGACGGTACGTTCGTCGTCACCAAGCATCCGAACACCGGTGGCCGCATCTCGGTGCCGTCAGTGACGGAGCAGTTGGTATACGAGATGGGCGATCCGCATCGCTATATCACGCCGGACGTGATCGCGGACTTCACGTCGATCCGTCTCGCGGCTGATGGTCCTGACCGCGTACGCGTGCACGGCATCACGGGCACCGAGGCCACGGACTCGCTCAAGGTGTCCATTGCGTATCGCGACGGGTGGAAGGCCGTGGGCACGCTCGTGTACTCGTGGCCTGACGCGCTGGAAAAAGCGCAGATGGCCGATCGCGTGCTGCGCGAGCGCCTCGATCGCTTGGGGCTGAAGTTCGACACCATCCTCACCGAGTTCGTCGGCGTCAGCTCGACGCACGGGGCGCTCGCGGGGACACCGTCGGCCGACATTCCCGAAGTGCAGTTGCGCGTCGGTGTCCGCGGCCACGACAAGGCGGCCATCGAGCGGTTCGCGCGCGAGATCGCGCCGCTGGTGCTCAACGGTCCGCCCAGCGTCACCGGGTTCGCCGGTGGCCGTCCGAAGGTGGAAGAGATCGTCGCCTACTGGCCGGCGCTCATTGATAAGCGTGTCGTCACGCCCCAGGTGGAGATCCGCCGATGAAGGTCCGACTGCTCGACATCGCGCACGCCCGCTCGGGCGACAAGGGCGACACCGCGAACGTGGGCCTCATCGCGTTGCGCCCGGAGTGGTACGCCGTGATCGATCGCTACGTGACCCGCGACGCCGTCGCGGCGCACGTGGCCTCACTGATCAACGGTGGGGTCGACCGCTTCGAACTGCCGAACCTTGGCGCGCTGAACTTCCTGTTGCACGGTGCGCTCGACGGTGGCGGCACGCTCTCGCTCAAGACCGACGCCCAGGGCAAGGTCTACTCGACCGCGTTGCTGCGGATGGTGATCGACGTGCCCGACGCCGAGGCCGCGTCACTAGGGCTGCCCGCGTATCGTGGCTGAGCCGCTCCTCAGCCGGGTGACGATGGCGAAGATCGCGCTGGCGCTGGTCGGCGTGGCGGTGTTCTTCGTCGGAGTCCGCCTCGAGTCAGAGCCGCTCCGTTGGACCGGTATCGCGCTGGCTGCTGTGGCGTGGTTGCTACGATTCGTGGAGAAGGGGCAGCGGCGGCGGCGCGACGTGCCCCCGGCCTGACTACCGCCGCACGATATACCCAGCCGGATCGCGGATATCCCGCGCCCCGAGCTTCACGCCGGCGCCGACCCCGAGTGCGACGAACACGCCCGTGAACGCCGTGAAGAACGGCAACGGCATCAATGCACACGCCGGAATGGCGACCACCGCCGTGGCGACCGTGGCGATCAGCGGCGCGTTGCCTGACAGCACTGCGTCCACATAGCGCAGCCGCTGGCGAACGAAATGCCGACTGTAGGTGTATCCTGCGGCGACCAGACCGGTCGCCGATGCGAGCCCTAAGAGTTCGAACATGGATTCCTCCCGTTCCTCACACAACGGCTCGCCGCCGCCCAAGTTTCAGCCCACCGTCCGGGCTGTGCCCTTCTACGGCTGGATCCGCTGGTCCCAAGACGACTGGTGAACGAGAAAGGGGGGCCGGCGAACCAGTCGCCGACCCCCCCCCCGTGCTGCTCGTGCTTCTCGTGCTACTCGTGCTACTCGTGCTTCTCGTGCTACTTCGCCGCAGGCGGCAGAATCACCGTGTCGATCACATGGATCACGCCATTCGACGCCACGATGTCCGTCGTCACGATGTGCGCGTTGCCGATCATCGCCTTGCCGCCCATCACGCTGATCTTCGCCGCCGAGCCCTGGACCGTCTTGGCCTCGGTGAGCTTGACCGCGTCCGCCGCCATCACCTTGCCAGCCACCACGTGGTACAGGAGGATCTGCTTGAGCGCGGCCGGATCCTTCAGGAGCGCCTCGACCGTGCCGGCCGGGAGCTTCGCGAACGCTTCGTCGGTCGGAGCGAACACCGTGAAGGGGCCCGCGCCCTGCAACGTCTCGACCAAGCCAGCGGCCTGGACGGCCGCGACGAGCGTCTTGAACGAGCCCGCAGCGACCGCGGTCTCAACGATGTTCTTCGGGGCGGCCGCCTGGGCCTGAGCCGACGGCGCCACCACGGCGCTCGCCACGACCACCGCCAACAACGAAACCAGCTTCTTCATGTGAAAACTCCCTCAGAGAATGCGCATTGGACGTTCGCGGCTCGATGCCGCACAACCAGCTCAAGACCGTCCGGTCCTCATCGGTTCCAAGTACCTGCCGGACCTCGGTTCCCTACGGTCCCGCGAGGGTTCGCAGGCCCTTATCATTAGGGGTGATCCCTGAACTCCTTGCCCCCGCCGGCTCGCTCGATGCCGTCCGCGCCGCCGTCGCCAACGGCGCCGACGCCGTCTACCTGGGGGCCGAGCGGTTCAACGCCCGCGACGACGGCGCCCAGATCACCCTGACCGAGCTCGGGCAGGCCTGCCGCCTCGCGCACCAGCGCGGGGTGCGGGTGTACCTGACCCTGAACACGCTGGTCAAGCCGCAGGAGCTCGCCGACTGCCTGTCACACTTGGGCGACTGTATCGACCAAGGCATCGACGCCGCCATCGTGCAGGACCTCGGCATCGTCTCGCTCATCCGCACGGTGTACCCGGGCTTTGAGGTGCACGGGTCCACGCAGATGACCGTACACGACGCGGCGGGCGCGAAGTTCATGCAAGAGCTGGGGGTGGAGCGCGTGGTGTTGGCGCGTGAGAACTCGCTGGAGGACATTCGCGCCATTCACGAGGCCGTGCCGACGATCGGCCTCGAGACCTTCGTGCACGGCGCGCTGTGCATCAGCTACTCGGGTCAGTGCTTCATGTCGGGCATGATCTCGGAGCGCAGCGCGAACCGCGGCGCGTGCGCCCAGTCGTGCCGGAAGGATTACGTGCTCAATGATGTGGACCACGACCAAGAGCTCGACCGCGGCTATCTGATCTCGGCCAAGGACCTCGCCGCCCACGATCACTTGCCGGCCATCAGCGAGGCCGGCATCGGCACCCTGAAGGTCGAGGGCCGGAAGAAGAAGCCCGAGTACGTGGCGACCGTGACGAAGACCTACCGCACGATGCTCGATCGCGTCGCGCGCGGTGAGTCGCCGGCGCTGAGCACGGACGACACGACGCCGCTCGTCCAGATCTTCTCACGCGGCTTCACGGGTGGCATGTACGGGGGCCGCGCGGGCCGTGACTACATCACGCGCTCGCATCCCGACAACCGCGGCGTCGAGCTCGGGCGCGTGGAGGCGTACCACAGCGGCGAACTGATCGTGCTCGTGGACGCGCCGCTCCGCGAAGGCGACGGCGTCGGCTTCGAACCCGAAGATTCAGGCGCGCCGGACGCGACGCGGGGCTTCTCGATCGAGGCCATTCGCACCGTCGGTACCGAGGGCGAACGGCTGCGGCAAGCGATCACGACGCGCGAGCGCATCCCGAACGGGTGGCGCGTGGTCCGTAGCAGCGACTTCAATTTGATCAGTGCGGCGCGGGCGTCGTTCGCCGATGTCACGCTGCCGGATGCGCTGCGACGCGTGCGCGTCGATGTGCGCGTGTTCGGCGCTGCGGGGACGCCCCTCAAGGCGGTGTTCACTGCCGGTGAGGACAGCGTCACGGTACGCACCGCGATCGCACTCGCCCCGGCGAGCAAGCGGGCGCTTGATGTGGCACAGCTGCGGGAACAGTTGGGCCGCATGGGTGAGACCACCTTCGTGCTCGGTGCGCTCGAGGCCGATGGGCTCGCCGAGGGATTGTTCATTCCCGTCAGCGCACTCAACCAGCTTCGGCAAGAGGCGACCGGCGTCCTCACGGAGCGTCTCGGCTGGACTAATGATGCTGCCGCCGCCGAGCGCGCGGAACGGATCGCGACGATCGTGGGCGCGTTGCCGACCGCCGAGATCGCGCCGCCGGAGCCCACGCGGCTCGTGGTCTCTGTCTACTCGCTCGACGACGCGCGCATCGCGGCCGACGCCGGCGCCACGGAGATCCTCTTCGATCCGTTCCTGCGCCATCCCGCGCCGCCGCGTTCGCGCGTCACCGCATTGGCGGCTGAGCTGGCCGAGCGCGGCATCGGGTTCCGTCTGCGCTTGCCGAGCATCGTGCGGCCGACCGAGCGCCGCGCGCTGGCCCCGTGGTTGGGCTTGAAGCTGCCCATGCAGACCGGCCATGGGGGCTTGGCGGTCGAGCTGGCCCGCGACGGGCATGATGTGGTGGCCGACTACGCCGTCAACGTCTTCAATCCGCATACGGCCGCGCTCTACCGCGACCGAGGTGTCAAGCGCATCGTCGGCTCGGTCGAGCATACCGCGGCGGAGCTCGTCGCGGTCAGCGCGCCGTGGCGTGGTCAAGGGTTCGACGTCGTCGTGTACGGGCGCCCCGAGGGCATGACCATCGAACACTGCGTGCTCTCGGCGGCGTTCGATCGTGAGCCCGCGACGTGTCGCGACCTCTGCGTGCAGAAGCACCCCAACGTCGAGCTGACCGATCCGGCAGGCTACGTGTTCCCCGTGGCCACCGACAGCGCGTGCCGCAACCGCTTGCTGCATTCGCGCCCGATCGAGGCGTCAGAGTTCATTCCTGAGCTGTGGCGCGCGGGGATCCGTGGCTACCAGTTGTTGTTCAACGTGCCGGGCGATCCCATCGCCCAACTCGTATTTGCCTACCGCGCGCAACTCGACGCGTTGGCCGCGGGGCGCGTGGCCGATGGCAGCGCGGCGCGGCAGATCGTCGGCGGACTCTTCACGCGCGGGCACTTCGCGCGGGCCGTCTGAGTTATTCCCTGAATCTTTCCCTCTGAACAGTGCAAGAGTCCTTCTATTTCAACGAGCAGCACTTCGCCGTGCGTGACATGGTCCGCGCATTCGCGCGTGAGTCGGTGGCGCCGATCGCCGCGCAGTTCGATGCGTCGCAGGAGTTCCCGTGGGAGACCATCAAGGCGATGGGCGAACTTGGCCTTCTCGGCATCCCCTGGTCCGAAGAGCTCGGTGGCTCGGGATTCGACCTCCTGAGCTACATCATCGCCATCGAGGAGATGGCGAAGGTCGATGCGTCGCATTCCATCACGATCTCCGCGCACACGACGCTGGGCACGTCGCCCATCGTCAACTTCGGCAACGACGAACAGCGTGCGAAGTACGTGCCGATGTTGGCGGCCGGCAAGGTGCTCGGCGGCTTCGGCCTCACGGAAGAAGGGGCGGGCAGTGACGCCGGCGGCACGCGCACTGTCGCCGAGAAGAAGGGCGACCGCTACATCCTGCGCGGCTCCAAGCGCTTCATCACGCACGGTGGTGTGGGCGAAGTGTTCATCGTCACGGCGGTGACCGACCCCAAGGCCGGCAGTCGGGGCATCTCGTCGTTCATCCTCACCAAGAACACATGCGATATGGATCGCGTGCGCGACTTGGGCATCGGTCACTCCGACGAGTTGACGCCGATGAAGGGGTTCACGTCGGGCAAAAAGGAAGACAAGCTCGGCTGGCGCGCGTCCGACACCCGCGAGCTGATCTTCGACGACGTCGAGGTACCCGCCGAGAACCTGCTCGGCACGGAGGGCCTCGGCTTCGTGAACTTCATGAAGACCTTGGACGCGGGCCGCATCGGCTTGGCGGCGTTGTCGATCGGCTTGGCCCAGGGCGCGTTCGACGAAGCCGTGAAGTATGCGGCCACGCGGAAGCAGTTCGGGCAGGCCATCGGCACGTTCCAAGGGATCTCGTTCCCGCTCGCCGACATGGCGATGGAGATCGAAGCCGGGCGTCACCTGATGTACCACGCCACGTGGCTGGCCGCGCAGGGGCTCCCGTATACCAAGGAGGCGGCCTACGCCAAGCTGTTCTGCTCGGAGCTGGCGATGCGCGCCACGATCAAGGCCATCCAGATCCACGGCGGGTACGGCTACACCAAGGAGTACCCGGTGGAGCGCATGATGCGCGACGCCAAGATCTGCGAGATCGGCGAAGGCACCTCCGAGATCCAGCGCTTGGTGATCGGCCGCGCCATCCTCAAGGACGCGCTCCAGGCTAACCGCTAGGCCGCCTCTGGCGCATCGCTAAGCGCCGTCGGCAAACCGGTGGCCCCCGCCCCCCTTTCGGGGGACGGGGGCTTCTGTTACCCATTCAGCTACATCAGTGGGACAGTAGCGGGGGGTGGCGACTCCATCTTCGGCCGCTGGCGGGGTCACGCGGCGCACACGGGTGGGACGCGCGACCGCTTCCCGGAGTGTCTGAGGGGTGACCCTACCAGTCGCAACACGTCCCCACATGCGTCCGGCGGCCTTGTGGC
>JBEIVF010000010.1:0-22559 GCA_040374005.1 Gemmatimonadaceae bacterium
CCGGCACCGGCCCCGGCACCGGCACCGGCCCCCGCGCCGGCCCGCGCCGAGTACGGCGAGATCGCGGTGGGCGCGAACCTCGCGGTGAAGACGGCCTCGCAGGTCTGCACCAACACGCACAAGGTCGGCGATCGCTTCACGGCGTCGGTGGCCGAGACGGTGTCGGGTACGGAAGGCGTGTCGATCCCGGCTGGCGCGACGGCGACGTTGCAGGTGACGGAGTCGGTGCGCGGCACGAACGATCCGAACGGCATCAAGTTCGCGTTCAAGGTCGTGTCGCTGACGTTCGGTGGCACCACGTATGATGTGGTCGGTGCCGATGTGACGTCAGCGCCGGTGGAGCGCGTGCGTCGTCAGACCACGGGGGATCAGGCGAAGAAGGTCGCGGCGGGTGCGGCGATCGGAGCCATCGCGGGTCAGGTCCTCGGCAAGAACACGCGCTCGACGGTCATCGGTGGTGCGATCGGCGCGGCGGGTGGTGCGGTCGCGGTGAACGCGACGGCTGACTACGACGGGTGTGTGGCGACGGACTCGCGGCTGATGGTGAAGCTGGCGTCGGCGCTGCGCATCAAGGTCGCGACGACCGAGTAAGGCCGCCGGAGTACGGGAGCGGGACTACCGACCTGCGACGCCGCCTGCGGCGCGCGGGTCCCATGTCCCTTCCCACCCGGTCGCGGTCCGACGGATCGCGACCGGGGAGCCCGACCCTCCGGGCGCAAAGGTCCAGCCCATCGCGCGGAGGGAGTCGAGCACCGGCGTGGCGAAACCGCCAGACTCGAAGCTGACGACTTCCGGCAAGCCTTGGAAGTGCAGGCGCGGCGCCGCGATCGCGTCATAGAGGGAGAGCCCGTGATCGACCACGTTGGTGATCACCTGGAGCACGCCGCTGATGATGCGCGGCCCGCCGCGACTCCCCACCACCAGCACCACCTGCCCCTGCGGATCGAGCACGATGGTCGGTGACATCGCCGACAGCATCCGCTTGCCCGGCGCCACCGCATTGGCCTCGCCTTGCACGAGCCCGAACATGTTGGGCTGGCCGGGGCGCGAGGTGAAGTCGTCCATCTCGTTGTTCAGGAAGAAGCCGCCTTCGGGCACCCACACCCCCGAGCCGAAGAGCCCGTTGATCGTGGTCGTGGTGGAGACGGCGTTGCCCCACTGGTCCACCACGCCGTAGTGCGTGGTCTCGGTGGACTCCTCGCGCGAGGCCGCCAGGCCCGGCGCGAGTGACGGCGTGGGCACGTAGCGGGCGTCGTTCAACCGCGCGCGCTGACGCTGCGCATAGGCGCGGCTCGTGAGCTCGGCGACGGGCACCGCGATCACATCGGGATCCGCGAGGTACTCGTTGCGGTCGATGAACGCCAACTGCAAGGCGCCGAGCGTACGATGGAGCGCCGTGACGCTCCCGCGCGGTGCGGCCGGGCCGAACGCTTCGAGGATGTTCAGCGCTTCGACGACCGTGATCCCACCCGACGACGACGGCGGCATGGCGAGGATCGTGTGTCCGCGATACGTCCCTTGGACCGGTGTGCGCCACGCGGGCGTGTACGCCGCGAGGTCCGCCGTGGTGATGAGGCCGCCGCCACGCTGCATCTCCGCGGCGATGGCCGCCGCGACGGAGCCCTCGTAGAAGCCGCGCGCCCCGTCCTCGCTGATGCGCTGCAACGTGCGGGCCAGCGTCGGTTGCCGGAACGTGTCGCCGGCGCGCGGGGCGCGCCGCTCGGGGAAGAACGTGGCGCAGCCCGCGAAGCGACAGATGAGCGTCGAGTCACGCCGTACGCTCGCGGCGAACGCCGAGTCCACGACGAAGCCATCGCGCGCGAGCGCCAACGCGGGTGCCATCACCTGCGCGCGGGGCAGGGTGCCAAATCGTTCGTGCACGGCGAGCAGTCCCGCCACCGCGCCGGGCACGCCAGAGGCGAGGTGGCCGACCACCGATCGATCGGTCGCTTGTCCGGTCGCGGGATCGATGAACATGTCGCGCGTGGCCGCGCGCGGAGCGATCTCGCGGTAGTCGATGACGGCCGTGCGACCATCAGCGAGACGGATCACGCTGTAGCCGCCCCCGCCGATGTTGCCGGCTTCAGGGTAGGCCACTGCGAGCGCGAAGCCCGTGGCCACGGCGGCATCGACGGCATTCCCACCCGCAGCAAGGATCGTCGCGCCAGCGGCCGAGGCCAGCGGCGCATTGGAGGCGACCATCGACTCGCGGGTCGCGGTGGCCCGCCCACCCGCCGGCAACGCCCACGTTGCGGGGAACGACGCGATCTCGCTGGTCGTGGCGCGTGGCGCGGGGAGGCCGTTGGGGACAGGCGGGCGGCAGGCGGCGCTGACAGCGCTACCGGCCACGACGAAGGCGAGGGCACGTAGGTGAGGGGTCACGGCAGTAACTTAGCTGTGGCCTCCGATCCCACCCAGCGACCGACCCGTGACCGACTCCCGCGACCCCCGCGTCACCGAACACCGCAATCCGCGCACGGCCGACATCGACCTTGCCGACGCGCAGGGGATCGTGGACCTGCTGAACGCCGAGGACCACCTGGTCGCGCCGGCCGTGGCGGCGGTGCGCGTGGAGCTCGCGGCACTGGTCGACGTGGTCGCCCACGCGCTGCGGAGCGGCGGACACCTCTACTACATCGGCGCCGGCACCTCCGGGCGACTCGGCGTGCTCGACGCCAGTGAGATCCCGCCGACGTTCGGCGCGGATCCCGTACTGGTGCAGGGGATCATCGCCGGTGGGACCACTGCGCTGACCCGCGCGCAAGAAGGGGCCGAGGACGACATGGCCGATGCGGCGGTACAGATCGATGCGCGCGCGATCGGCGCGGGTGATGTGGTGATCGGCATCGCGGCATCGGGCACGACGCCGTGGGTGCAGGCCGCGTTGGCGCACGCGCGGATGCGCGGTGCGGTGACGGCGCTCGTCGCGTGTTCGCCGCCGCCGCCCGCGATGCGCGCGGTGGTGGATCATGCGATCACGGTGGTCGTAGGCCCCGAAGCGATCACGGGTTCGACGCGCCTGAAGGCCGGCACCGCGACCAAGTTGGTGCTCAACACCATCACCACCGGCGCGATGGTGTTGCTCGGCAAGACGTGGGGCAACCTGATGGTGGACCTGCGCGCCACCAACGACAAGCTGCGCGACCGCAGCGTGCGCATCGTGATGGAGGTGACGGGACTCGAGCGCGCCGCGGCGCAGGCGCTGCTCGCGGCCGCCGATGGTGGCGTGAAGGTCGCGCTCGTGATGCATCTGCTCGGTGTGGATGCGACCACCGCGGCGGCGCGCCTCGCGGCGGCGGATGGGGTGGTGCGTCGCGTCGTCTCGCAGGCCCCACCGGCGGTGCGTCCCGCGTGAGCCTCCACGACGGTGCGGTGCTCGTGGGGGTGATGTCGGGGACCTCGCTCGATGG
Source organism: Gemmatimonadaceae bacterium (assembly GCA_040374005.1). Classification (GTDB taxonomy): domain Bacteria; phylum Gemmatimonadota; class Gemmatimonadetes; order Gemmatimonadales; family Gemmatimonadaceae; genus DASRAP01. Next base: position 3,411 of record JBEIVF010000010.1, read on the forward strand.
GGTCACCGCGGCCATCGCGCGGTTCCACACCGGCGAGCGCGATGCGGTCGAGTTACTCGGTGTCGAAACGATCGCGTACAGCGATGGGCTGCGGGAGCGTCTGGCCGCGGCGATGCAGCGCGCTGCCGCCGCGGAGTATCTCGGGCTCGCGGGCGTGCTCGCCACGCACTTCGCGGAGGCCGTGACGGCGGTGGTCGCATCGGCCGGTATTGCGCGGGCCGATATCGCGGCCGTCGCGGTGCATGGGCAGACGATCTGGCACGCGCCGCGCGAGGGCAGCTGGCAGCTCGTGGACGCGGCGCGCGTCGCCGAGCGTACGGGTCTCGCCGTGATCTCGGACTTCCGCGCGCGCGACATCGCGGCGGGCGGTGAAGGCGCGCCGCTGGTGCCGTTGGCCGATGCGATGCTCTTCGGCAGCGCGACCGCGGCGCGGGCGCTGCAGAACATCGGCGGGATCGCCAATGTCACCGTCGTGCCGCGGCTGGGTGTGCTCGACGGCGTGCGCGCGTTCGACACGGGCCCTGGCGTGGCGATGATCGATACCGTGGTGCAGGCGCTCACCGGCGAGCGTTTCGATCGTGATGGGATGTACGCCGCGATGGGCGCGCCGATCGCGGCCGTGGTGTCGGCGGTGCTCCGCGATCCGTTCTTCGCGAGTGCGCCGCCCAAGTCCACCGGGCGCGAGCGGTTCGGCGCGCCGGCCGCGCTGCAACTCATCACCGATTGCCGCACCGCACAGCCGGCGTGCAGCGATGCGGATATCGTGGCCACCGCCACAGAGATCACCGCGAGGTCGATCGCCGAGGCGATCCAGCACTTCGTGCCCGAACCACTGGGAGATCTCGTCCTCTCGGGCGGTGGTGCGGCGAACCGTACGTTGGTGCAGCGACTCGCGGTGTTGCTGGCGCCACTCAACGTGCGGCGCTTCGACGACCTGTTCTTCCCCGGTGAGGCCAAGGAGGCGGTGGCGTTCGCCTACCTCGGATGGCGCCATCTGCGCGGGCTCCCGGGCAACGTGCCCACGGCGACCGGGGCGCGCGGTCCGCGCCTCCTCGGCGCGCTCTACCCCGCGTGATCGACCTCGCGGCTCTCATCGCGCCGGTGGCGCGCTGGCACGACGAGTACGGCTTCACGCTGGCCGATGCGACGGTGCGTGAGGCGCTCGCCCGCGGCGCCGGTGGGGTGCTCATCACCGACGGGCCGCTCGCCGCGGCCACCCAGATCATCAGTGCGTGGCGCGAGGCTGCGCCACGTCCGATTTTCATCGCGGCCGAGCTCGGCGGTGGTGTGGGCGAGCGCTTCGATGGAGCGACCGCTCTGCCGCCGCTCGCGGCGTTCGATCCGCGCGATCTCGATGGCGTGCGCCGCGCGGCGCGCCTTACCGCGCGTGAAGCGCGCGCGGCAGGCATCACGTGGGCGCTCGCGCCCTCGTGTGTGGATGAGGCCTATGCCGCACCCATCGTGCGCTCGCGCACGCTGCACGGCGACGACGACGATGTGGCCGCCGCGCTCACCGAGTGGATCGATGCGTGCCAAGCCGAGGGTGTGGTGGCCACGCCGGGACCGTATCCGCTGATGCATGTCGGTGGCGCGTCGGCCGCGCTCGACGCTGGTGCCGGGGCGATCCTGCTCGCGACCACGCACGGGGCGGACCCCGAGGTCGTGCGCTATCTGCGCGAGGATGCGGGGTTCGAGGGCGTGATCGTGGCGCCTGTGGGCGCGATGGCCGACGAGCGTGGCGAGGATGAGGCGCCCATCGCGGTCGCCGCGCTGCTCGCCGGGTGTGATCTGCTGCTCGGGGTGGAAGAGTTCGCCGAGGTCGAGCTCGCGCTGCAGCAGGCGGTACGCGCCGGACAGCTCGATCCCGAAGCGATCCATCAGTCGCAGGTGCGCCTCGCCACGTGGACCGGCTGGAGCGCTCCGCGCACACCGGGCCGCGAGGCCACGCTCGACGATGCGTTGTGGGCGCGTCGGGCGGCGGATGCATCGGTGCACGCGCAGCGTGGCCGGGTGTACGCGCTCAATGATCCCGTCGATGTGGTCGTGATCGACGACGATCCGCCGCGTCGTGAACCGGCGGGGACGGCGCTCGTCAGCACCCTCCAGCGACTCGGCTATGATGCGCACGCCGTTGCGCTGCCCACCGGCACGGCCCGTGGGCCCGTGGTCGTCGCGTTGGTGGGCGATCGCCGCATCGCGCTGGGCTTCGAGCAGTACAGCGACGGCGCGCTGGCGCAGGTGGACGCCGTGATCACGCGGGCCGCACAGATGGCCCGTGATGTGATCGTCGTGCACTTCACCCCACCAGCGCTCACGGGGGGGATGGAGCACTGGCCGATCGTCGTGTGTGGGTGGAGCGGGACCCGCGCGATGGAGGAAGCGGTGGCGCGGTGGTTATCGCGGGCGCGGTGAGCGCGGCGCACTCGCGGACGCTGCTGCGCGCGCCCGCCGGCGTACACATCCATCTGCAGGACATCGCGGAGGGATGCGCCCGGCCGTCACGAGGGCCGTGGTGACGCTCGGCTCGTCGCCGATGCGAGCGCCCCTTGCAGGATCCGCAGCGAAAGCGCCATCAGGGCGCCGGGCGCAGGAGTGTGAGCAGGGAATAGCCCGCGATGGCGACGATGATGACCACCGTGATCGCGCGGAGCACCGTCAGACTCGGGCCGCGCGGCGTCGGCGGTGGGATGTCGATCGTGCGCTGTGATCCGGTGGGCGGCGTGGAGCGGACGCCGGCGTTCAGTTCCGACGTGGGCATGCCCTTCAACGCTTCGTCCGTGATCGCGCTGACGGGCACGGGGGGTCGCCCTTCGGACTCGAGCGTGAACACCCGATGCTGCACGGCCTCCGCACCGGCCCCTTGGCCATCCGTGAGCCCATCGCCGTCGAAGCGCGCCGCGATCACTGTGATGTTGTCGGGACCGCCGGACTCGTTGGCGAGGTCGATCAACTGCTTGCATACCGCCACGAGATCCGCCTCGCTCGCCACGACGCGGCCGATCTCGTCGGCCTTCACTTGGCCCGAGAGCCCATCGGAACACAGGATGAGCACGTCGCCTTTGCTCACACGCTGGTGCGTGAGATCGATGCGCACCACGGGCTCGGGGCCCAGTGCCTGGAGGATGATGTTGCGGCGGTTGCTGTGCTCGGCTTCTTCTTCCGTCAGTTCGCCGGCATCGACGAGTCGCTGCACCAACGACTGATCCTTGGTGAGCATGCGCGCTTGGCCGTTGCGCACGAGGTAGGCGCGCGAGTCGCCGACCTGCGCGATGTACAGCGTGTCGTGCAGGAGCCCCGCCACGGTCGCGGTGGAGCCCATGCCGCGGTTCTCGGGGTGACGTCTGGCGTACTCGTGGATGGTCGTGTTCGCCGATTCGCCCGCCACGCGAAGCGCGCTGGCGAAGGTCTCGGCGTCATGCGAGGTCGCGGCGATCCACGTGGCGCGGAGCTCGGTGAGGACGGCTTCGGTCGCCATCTGGCTGGCGATCTCACCGGCTGCGGCGCCCCCCATACCGTCAGCGACCATGAACAGCGAGCCCAAGGGCCCCACGGTGTGCGTGCGAACGTCGGGGAGGAGCGTGGCGCGATCGGTGGTGAGATCGGCGACGACGAACGCATCTTCGTTGTGCTCGCGCGTACGCCCGACGTCCGTACGTCCGAAGACGTGGACGATGACAGTATTGGGCATCGCGGAAGAGTCAGTCACAGCGTGCGTGGACAAGGTCAGGGGGTACCGCAGACGTGCTCGATGTCGTTGCGCAACGCCCGAAAATACGGGCTTCCCTCCTGTACATCGTAAGGGAAGATCCAATCGCCCCGATCACGTCCGACGGTGATCGAGCGGCCAGAGGATACAGGGAAGGTATCGCGCACCGACCCATCGGCGCGCAATTGGGCCATGACCGCGATGTCGGCCGTTGGGGTCGCGGGTCCAGAGTTGGCCATCGCGCACGGAGAACTGGGCGTGGACGGGCGAGAGGGACACGTCCTCGGGAGGCGAGATGTCGCCGTCCGAACGGCCCACGATGCCCTCGCCGCCGCTGAGGACGAAGCTGCGCTCAACGTCTCCGCCAGGAGTCAGGAGGGCGGGTTTGGGGCCGGGTCCACGAGTGCTCCGTAGTGCGGGCACGGCGGGCGCGCTCCACAGGGCGGCAATTCGACGGTGACGTAGCGCACCACGCATCTCGCCCGATCCGAGGAGCGGCGTTAGCTTGCCGCGAATGTCTCCCATCGCCAGCCGTCGACTGTGGCTCGCGGGATGGCTCGTCGGTACGATCGGCGGCTGTGCGCGGCCCATGCTGTTCCCTGATCCGCCGCCAGCGGGCGTCACCCCCGCCGTCGCGGCCGAGCATGCCGTTGCGACCGCACCCGCCGCGCCGGTTGGGCTTCCTCCTGTGCCCGCCGTGCGCGATGGGCTGCTGCGGCCGCGCGTGGTGTACCCGGTGCGCGACCAGCTCGTCGCGGTGCGTGACTCCAACTTCATCTTCGGATCCATCGGGTCGGGCGATGCCGAACTGACGATCAATGGTACCCCGGTCTCAGTGCAGCCCAATGGCGCGTATCTTGCGTACCTCCCGGTGCCGCGGGGGACGACGCCGGCCTACGAGTTGATCGTCCGGCGCGGCACGGATTCGGCGAGCTATGTGCATCCGATCCGCACGCCGGCATCGGTCGCGGCGGCCCCTCGTCCCCCAGCCCCGCCCGCCGCCGCCGCGCCGCCGCCCCCGCCGCCACTCGGAGCGGTGGCGCTCGGCGTCCTCCCTGGCAGCGGGAGCGACCCGGATCGGCCCATCACCGTGCGCCCGATCGCCAATGGCACCTACAAGTGGCTGCTCCTGCCGGGCACCATCGTGGAGCGCGTCGCGACCCAGGGGGCGATGACGCGCATTCGCTTGGACAGCGCGCTCGATGCCTTCGTCGCCACCAGCGATATCGTGGAGCTGCCGACCGCGCGGGCCCTGCCGAACCGGGTGGTCCCCAACATGCGCGTCGTGCCTGACACGGGATGGACCGATGTGATCTTCCCGCTCAGCGATGCGCCGCCGTTCTTGATCGAAGAAGAAGCGGATAAGCTCGTCGTCACGTTGTATTCCACGCGGGCGACGACGGACATCATCGCGTACCGGCCTGGTGATCGGGTGGTGCGCGCCGTGACGTGGGAGCCGTTGCACAATGATCGCGTCAAGTACGTGATCCATCTGCGTGAGGCGCCGTTCGGCTACTTCGCGTTCCACGACGGGCGGCAGTTCATCGTGCGCGTGCGCCGGACACCCGCGGTGACCACGGAGCATCCGCTGCGCGGCATCACGGTCGCGGTCGACGCGGGGCATCCGCCCGCCGGCTCTACCGGTCCCACGGGGATCCCCGAGTCCGCGTTGACGTTGCCGATCGCGCAGGCGCTGCAGCGCGAGTTGGAACGGCGCGGTGCGCGCGTGGTCATGACGCGTGAGACCGACGCGGCGCTCGGGCTGCAGGAGCGGCCCGCCGCCGCGCGCGCCGCGGGCGCCCATGCCTTCGTCTCCATCCACTTGAATGCGCTGCCGGACGGCGTGAATCCGTTCAACGCGCACGGCACCGGCACCTACTACTTCACGGCGCACAGCGAGCCGTTGGCGCGTGCGGTGCAAGCGGGCATGGTGCATCACATGCAACTGCGTGATCAAGGCATCTTCTACGACAACCTCGCCGTGATCCGTCCGTCGTGGATGCCGGCCGTGCTGGCCGAGGGCGCGTTCATCATGGTGCCGGAGCAGGACGCGGCCATGCAGACGCCGCAGGGACAGCGCGCCTACGCGATGGGGGTGGCCGACGGGATCGAGGCGTACTTCCGCTCGCTGGCCCGATGAAGCGGCTGGTGGTGTTGGTCCTCGCGGTGCGTGCCGCGTCGCTCGGCGCCCAGGCGCCGGATGAACGCTGGTGCACGATCACGACCACGCACCTGCGCGTGCATCACACGTGCGGTAGCGAGGCGATCGCGCAGCGCGCGGCAGCCGAGGCCGAGCGGGCGTGGCTGGTGCTCGCGGCCGAGCTCGTGCCGCCGCGTGGGCCGGTGGATCTGGTGCTCGCCGACAATCAGGATGTGAGCAATGGGTCGGCCACGACGTTCCCGACCAATCGGATGGTCGTGAATCTGCGGCCGCCGATCGCCGATCCCGCGCTGCGCGTGGGGGATGATTGGCTGCGGTTCGTCATCACGCACGAGCTCGCGCACCTCTTCCATCTAGATCGTTCGGCGGGCTGGTGGCGATTGGCGCAGCGCGTCTTCGGCCGGCATCCGGGGTTGTTCCCGCACTTGCAGTCGCCGCGCTGGTTGACGGAGGGCATCGCGATGCACTACGAGGCCAAGGTCGGCGACGGTCGCCTCGATGGCTCGCAGTTACCGGCGACCATGGGACTCCTCGATGCGCAGGGCGGTCGGCCCGCGCCATCGTCTATCGCGCTGGCGACGCCGTACTTCCCGGCCGGCAACCTGGCGTATTTCGCGGGCGCGCGCATCGTGGCGGCCGGCGTGGCCGCGGGTGGCGACAGCGCGATGCGTCGGTACATCGATGGTGGGGCCGCCGTGCTCGTGCCGTACCTGTGGGATCGCGTGGCGCGTCGGAGCTTCGGGTCGACGTTCAAGGTGTTGGCGGATGAAGCGGGACATTCGTTCGCCCCGCTCCCGCTGCCGCCCGCCGCGATGGTTCGCGGTGCGGCGTGGTGGGATGCGCGCGCGCCGCGCTGGCGGCACGACACCGTGCGGTTCGTGGCGTCGCGGCCGCGCGAGATCCCCGCCGTGTGGGACGCCACCGACCGCGATGTGGTGTGGGTCGCCCGGCGCAACACCACCGATGCGCACGGACAGTCCGGCACGCACGCGGTGTACGCCGAGCTCGACTTCACCGATCCGTATCGGTTGCGCTCGCGGTTGGTGGCCGACGAGCGGCCGCTCACCGATCCGGCGGCGCGGTTGCAGAGCCCCGATGTGCGCGCGGATGGCGCGGTCGTCGCGGTCCAGAACATCGAGGGCACGACGGGGCTGGTGCTCCGCGCGACGGACGGCGTGGTGACGCCGCTGGTCGACGGGACGCCCGACATCCAATGGAGCGCGCCGCGGTGGTCGCGGGCGGGCACGCACATCGCGGCGATCCGCTGGCGCCACGGCGGCGAGAGCGACGTCGTCGTGCTCGACGCGACCGGACGCCAGACGGCGGCCTTCGCGCGCACGCGCGCCGTGCAACTCCATCCCAGTTGGGATGTCGACGACCGCGCCGTGTACTTCGCGTCGGATCGGGATGGCGCGATGGCGGTGTATCGGGTGACGCTCGCCTCGGGTGCGGTGGAGCGCGTGGCCGTGGGGGGAGGAGGGCTGTTCGATCCGGAGATCTCGCCTGATGGGCAGCAGCTCGCGGCGTTCATGCTCACGGCTGACGGTACGCAGTTGATCACGTTCCCCGTGCCGACGGCGACGATGCCGGTGGGCGCGCCGCGGGGACCCGTGGCCACCGATCCACTCGTCGCGGTCCCCACGACCGCGTCACGCTACTCGCCCGTACGCACGTTGCTGCCGCGCTATTGGATCCCGAGCAGCGCGTCGAGCACGCGCGGCGATCCCTTGGTGGGCTTCTTCACCACCGGGCGCGATGTGGTCGATCGGCATGCGTACGGCGTGCAAGGCCTGTGGGACATCGAGAGTGGCGAGTTCACCGGTGACATCGGGTATCGCTATGCGGGCTTCGGCGTGCCCACGCTCGATCTCGGTGCGTCGCAAACGCACGATGCGTTCGCGCTCGCGGATTCCGCGGGCCGGGTGGTGGGCGCGTTGGCGCGCCGCAATCGCACCGTCGCCTTCAGTGGCACATGGCAGCGCCCTCGCGTGCGCACCGGTGCGTTCCTCTCCGCTGGTGTGGAGATGGAGTGGCGCGATTTCACGTCGGACCCCGCGCCGCTCCTCGCGCAGTTGGATCCGTTGCTGCGAGGCACGCTGGTGTATCCGGCGGGCGTGGTCGCGGTAGGCTGGAACAACCTGATGCGGTCGGCGCTCGCGCTCTCGACCGAGGACGGCGTGTCCGCGTCGCTGGTGCTGCGTCGTCGCTGGCGCACCGATGATCCGGACGCCACGACGGCGCACTCGGCCCTGGCCGATGTGCGTCTGTTCCGGTCGCTTCCGTTGGTGGGCCATGCGCGGCACGTGATCGCGGTCCGCGGCGTGAGCGGCTACGGCGATCGCACGCTGTCGCGCCCGTTCTCGGTGGGCGGCGTGAGTGGGAGCACGCTCGAGGTGTTGCCGGGTTTTCGCATCGGTGATGCGCAGCGCTCCTTCGGCGTGCGTGGTTTTCCCGCCGGTGCGCAGGAAGGCGTGCGTGCGTGGGGATCGTCGTTCGAATACCGTGCGCCGTTGCCGCGCGTTGGCCGCACTCCGTGGCCGCTCCCGCTGTTCTGGCAGCGCTCGGCGCTCACGGTGTTCGGCGATGCGGCGAGTGCGTGGTGCCCGGCCGGTGCGCCGAGTGCGGGGTGTCCGAATGGTGGCACGCCGCAGCGGACGCTCGCGAGCGTGGGCGCCGAGCTGTTGCTCGATGTGGCGGTGGACTACGACACGCCGACGCGATTTCGCGGTGGTGTGGCACTGCCGGTGCAGGGCGGGGCCCGTCGCGCGGTGGGGTACTTCTCGTTGGGCATCGCGTTTTGAGCGCGGGGGTGTGGATCCATCCGTCGGCCGTGGTGCTAGGTGATGTCGTGCTCGGCGACGACGTGAGCATCTGGCCCACGGCGGTGCTGCGCGGCGATTCGGATCGCATCACGATCGGCGCGGGCACGAACATCCAGGATGGTGCGGTGGTGCACGTGGACCCTGGTATGCCGTGTGTGATCGGTGCGCGGGTGACGGTAGGGCATCGGGCCATCGTGCATGGCGCGACGGTGGAGGACGGCTGCTTGATCGGGATGGGCGCGATCATCCTCAATGGCGCGGTGATCGGGCGCGGGTCGCTCGTGGGCGCGGGCGCGGTGGTGCGCGAGGGGATGCTGGTGCCGCCGGGTTCGTTGGTGCTCGGCCTGCCGGCGAAGGTGGTGCGCGCGTTGCGTGATGCGGAGCGGGCGCGGAATCTGGAATCGGCGGCGACGTATGTGGCGCGCGCGGCGGCGTATCGTCGTGGTGACTTTTTGCCGTTCGATTCGTCTCAGAGGGAGTCGCGCTCGTGAAGCCGAGCAAGTGGGGAGATTTTTTAGGTGGGGCCGAGGGTTCGCAAGTCCCCCACGAACGCGAGAGGTGGGAGTTGGTGTGGGAACCGAATGAGTCTTAAGGCGTTATTGGGCAAAGGGTTAGAGAGCGGGGGTACGGCTGCTGGCGCGCCACTGTCGTTGGCGTGGTCCGGTGGTTCTGGAATCGATCGATGACGTGGTGGAAAACACGTCTTTCCGTCTGGTTCGTGACCCCGATCTTGTAACTCGTTGCCCTGTAAGTGTTTGCCGCAAGGCTGGCGCGGAAACACGAAGTCCGATAGGTTGCTCCCCCGCTCCACAGTGTCGCCATTTCGATGCCGATGGCGACGCTTTTCCCCCCGAAGCTTTTTTGCCGGAGATCAGTACCCATGCCGTTCCCCACCACGCCCCCGACCGGCCCCGTCACGTTGTCGTCCAACGCGCGCACCGTGCTTGAGAAGCGCTATTTGGTACGCGATGCGAGTGGGAAGTCGATCGAGACCCCAGAGGACATGTTCTGGCGTGTGGCCACAACGGTGGCTGATGCGGATCGTCGTTACGGCGCCAGCGATGGCGCGGTGAACGCGGTCGCCGAAGAGTTCTACTTCCTAATGACGCAGCGCCGGTTCGAGCCGAACTCGCCGACGCTCATGAACGCGGGCCGTCCGCTCGGACAGCTCTCGGCGTGCTTCGTGCTGCCGGTGGGCGACGCGCTCGCCAACGGTCAGGACGGCATCTACGACACGCTGACGTCCATGGCGCTCATCCATCAGTCGGGTGGCGGCACGGGCTTCTCGTTCTCACGTGTGCGCGCCAAGGGGTCGATGGTGCGGTCGACGACGGGCGTGGCGTCGGGGCCCATCTCGTTCATGAAGTTGTACGATGCCTCCACCGACGCGGTGAAGCAGGGCGGGACCCGTCGTGGCGCGAACATGGGCATCCTGCGCGTCGACCATCCGGACGTGCTCGACTTCATCACGTGCAAGGAAGACCTCACGCAGATCACCAACTTCAACATCTCGGTGGGCATCACGACGGCGTTCATGGACGCCCTCAAGGCCGACGCCGAGTATTCGCTGCTCGATACGGCCACGGGTAAGCCGGTGGCGTCGCTCCGCGCGCGTGAAGTGTGGGACAAGATGATCGTTGGCGCGTGGCGCACCGGCGAGCCGGGCGTGTTCTTCATCGACGAAGCCAACCGCTACAACCCCGTGCCGCACATGGGTGCGTACGAGGCCACCAACCCGTGTGGTGAGCAGCCGCTGCTGGCGTACGACGTCTGCAATCTCGGCTCGGTCAATGTGGGTTGGTACGTCGAGAATGGCGCGATGAACTGGGAGCGCTTCTCGTCCGACATCCGCTTGTCGACGCACTTCCTCGACAACATCATCGACGTCAACAAGTACCCGCTGCCCGAGATCGACAAGCTGTCCAAGTCGATCCGCCGCATCGGTCTCGGCGTCATGGGCTTCGCGGACGCGTGCATCCGCCTCGGCATCGCCTACGACACGGCGGAAGGGGTGGAGTTCGGCCGTCGCGTGATGGAGTTCCTCGACGTCGAGTCCAAGAAGGAGTCGGAGCGGTTGGCCGGTGAGCGTGGCGCGTTCCCCGAGTGGGAGCGGTCCATCTGGGGTCCGGACGCCACGTGCGCGCGTGACGCGAACGGCGAGCGCATCCGTCCGATGCAGCTGCTGCGCAATTGCAACGTCACGACGGTGGCGCCCACGGGCACCATCTCGATCATCGCGGGTTGCTCGTCGGGCTTGGAGCCGCTGTTCGCCGTGGCGTTCATGCGCAACCAGGCCGGCGTGATGATGCCGGACGTGAACGAGGACTTCGTCGCCATCGCCAAGAACGAGGGCTGGTACAGCGACGAGCTCATGGCGCGCATTGCCAAGGAAGGGCACATCAAGTTCCCCGAAGTGCCGGCCAAGTGGCAGCGCGTGTTCGTGACGGCCAACGCCATCGCGCCCGAGTGGCACATCGAGATGCAGGCCGCGTTCCAGAAGCATTGCGATTCGGCCATCTCCAAGACGACCAACTTCTCGCACGCCGCGACCATCGAGGACGTGCGCCGCATCTACGAGCTCGCGTACGAGAAGAAGTGCAAGGGCGTGACGGTGTACCGCGACGGTTCGCGCGACGGTCAGGTGTTGTCGACGGGCGCGACGGAGAAGGCCAAGGCCGAGCGCGACAAGGCGCCGGGTGCGGCGGCCGAGGCGCCAGAGTCGAAGCGTGAGACGGGCGAGCTGCGTGGACAGATCGCCGAGCTCGAGGCTGAGATCGCGCGCTTGCAGAAGGGGTTGTACGAAGCCGAAGCGGAGACGTTGCAGCGTCGCGCCAAGCGCTCACGCCCGGACGTGTTGCGCGGCACGACGATCCGCAAGGAAACGCCGCTCGGCGTGATGTTCGTGAACGTGACGGAAGACGAGCGTGGTCAGCCGTTCGAAGTGTTCATCAACCTCGGCAAGGCCGGTGGGTCGGCCATGGCTGATGCTGAGGCGATGGGCCGCTTGATCTCGCTGGCGCTGCGCTCGGGCATCCCGATGATGGAGATCCACCGTCAGCTCCGCGGCATCTCGTCGGACCGCGCGGTGGGCTTGGGTCCGAACAAGGTGCTCTCGGTGCCAGACGCGGTGGGCTTGGCGATCGAGGAGTGGGTGCGCGCGAAGCAGGGCGTGCAGACGGACTTGTTGGGTACCACGGCCGGTCAGTCGACGCCGCGCCTGGAGCAGATCAGCGTAGCGCCGACGGGTGACTCGCAGGGCCTGATGCAGTTCGATCGCGCGGCGGACGCGGGCTCGTTCATCGGCACCTGCCCGGATTGTGGCTCGCAGCTGGAGTTCGCTGAGGGCTGCGTGAAGTGTCACGTGTGTGGGTTCAGCGAGTGCGGTTGAGCTGACCGCAGCGAGTTCTGAATGACGACGCGGGTGCTTCCCTGAGGGGGAGCACCCGCGTTCTGCATCCGGCGGCGGCGAGGAGGCCTTACGGCGCCCGCCCCAACACCCGCAGCGCACTCACGTGCGCGATCAACACCTCAGGGCTGGCCTGGATGGCATCGTCGTACTCCCGCTGCGTCTGTGAGCCTTCGGGGTCAGCCGTGGTGATGGCGCGCGCTTGGTCGCGGAGTTCGAACACATCGGCCGCGAGCATCGGCGTCTTGGCATCGAGCCGCTCGTCGATCTCGACGATGAGCGAGCCAATGGGGCGGATCCACGCGAACCACGGGTCGTTGGCGGCCAGCTGCAGGAAGGCGAGCCCGCCGTTGATGCGTCCGTGGGTCTTCTCGTAGCGCAGCTTCTCGGAGTCGAGCAGGGTCTTATGCAGGCGCAGGAGCGCTGCGCGCACGTCGCCGAGCCAGGCGAGTTGGTTGACGGAGGCGTGGGTGTCGGGGGCGGTCATGGATCAAGCGGTTGATGCGAGTTCGCTACGTGACTCGAAAGATACGCCGCGAGCCGGCCTGTAGCACCGCACTTGTTTTCGAGCGGGGGGTAGACCCACACCGCGCCGGAGGACAGCATTCAGGGAGCCCCTTACGGACCCCCCATGCCCACCAAGCCCTCTGACGACGAGCTCAAAGCTCGTCTCACCCCCGAGCAGTACCAGATCACTCAGTGCTCGGCCACCGAACCGCCGTTCAACAACGAGTTCTGGAACCATCACGACGAAGGCATCTACGTCGACATCGTCTCGGGTGAGCCGCTGTTCTCGTCGGTGCAGAAGTTCGACTCAGGCACGGGCTGGCCGTCGTTCTTCGAGGCCATCGTGAAGGAGAACGTCGTGGAGCATGCCGACAACTCCTACGGCATGCGGCGCGTCGAGGTCCGCTCCAAGCACGGCGACTCGCACTTGGGCCACCTGTTCCCTGACGGGCCGGGTCCGTCAGGGCTCCGCTACTGCATCAACTCGGCGGCCCTGCGCTTCGTGCCGCGGGCGAACCTCGCGGCTGAGGGATACGGCGAGTTCGAGCAGCTGTTCGGGCGTTCGTAAGCAGGGTTAACTTTTGCGCATGCGCCCTTTCGTCGCCGTCTTCGCTGTCCTGCTGTCGGCCTGCACCCTGCAGGACATCGCCCCTGATACTCCCGCCGAGGCCGCGAACAAAGTGTCCACGGAGTTCTTCGGATTGCGGACGGTCAAGTACAGCGCGCCGGATCTCGCCGCGGCCAAAGCGTGGTATGCCGACGTGCTGCAGGTGCAGCCGTATTTCGACGAGCCGTTCTACGTGGGGTTCAACGTGGGCGGCTTCGAGCTCAGGATCGTGTCGGACAGTGCGGCGGCGCCCATTCGCGCCAAGGCCGGGCTCGCGTATTGGGGCGTCGCCAACGCCCAACAGACGTACGATCGCCTCGTCGCCCGCGGGGCGGTGGCGGTGGAGCCGATCGAAGATGTGGGTGGTGGCGTCAAGATCGGGGCAGTCCGTGATCCCTTCGGCAATCTCTTCGGCGTCGTGGAGAACCCCGAATTCCGCTACGTGCCGCCGCGCAGTGACGGCCCCGGCCGATAATGCACCCCCGCCGGCCGCGCGATGGCGCACGGTGGCGTAGATTCGACGAGTTCTTCCTCTTCACTCCTTCGACCGTTCCATGCTGCGTGAATTCAAGGATTCCCTGATCAAGGACAACGCCCTCGCCCTCGCGGTGGGTGTCATCATCGGCAAGAAGAAGGACGCGTGATCAGCGTATGAGCGGTGAGCTGGCGGCGACCGCGCTCGGGCTGGCCATTGCGGCGGGGGTGAGTCCCTACGCCACGGTAGCCGTGATCGGCTTGGCCCATCAGGCCGGCTGGATCGCGGCGCTTCCTTCGGCGGTGGCGCCGCTCGCGTCGCCGTGGGTCATCGCCATCGCCACGCTGCTTACCGTCATCGAGTTCGGCGCGACACTCGTGCCGGGGATCGCCTCCGCGTGGGAGGCCGTGCACACGGCCATTCGTCCGCCCGCCGCCACGCTGCTGGCGGTGCTCACGCTGTGGGGAGCGGCGCCGGTGTGGGTCCTTGGAGTGGGGTTGCTCGCGGGCGGCCTCGCGACCGGGACGGTGCTGACCAAGCTGGGCGTGCGCTTGGCGATCGACACCTCGCCGGAACCGGTGAGCAACGGCATCGCGAGTGTGGGCGAGCTCAGCTTCGTCGCGCTCATCGCGGTCTTCGTGTGGCAGTATCCGCTGGTCGCGCTCATCGCTGCGATGGTGTCAGTCGCCGTCCTCGCGCTCGGTGTGCGCGCGGTGTGGGGCATGATCTGGCGCAACGTCACGGGCAACCGCCGCCCCGGGTCGCGCTCGATCCGCTCCTAGCGCGGCCGCCGGCCGCGGTGTGGCACGGCCACCGCGGGATCCTCCGGCCAATCGTGCTTGGGATACCGACCCCGCATCTCCTTCCGCACCTCGGCGTAACTCCCACGCCAGAACGCGGCGAGATCGCGCGTGACCTGCACCGGGCGATGCGCGGGCGAGAGCAACTCGAGCGTGATGGGCACACGACCCCCGAGCACGGTGGGCGTTGCCGCGAGCCCGAACACTTCCTGTAGCCGCACGGCGAGCGACGGCATGTGGGGATCCGTGTAGTCCACACGCAGGCGTGACCCGCTCGGCACCTCGACATGCGATGGCACCGCCGTGTCGAGCGCGGCGCGCTGGGACCAGTCGAGTAGATCGCGCAAGGCATCCGTCAACGCCACCGACTGGAGTTGTTTGACGGAGCGGATGCCCGCGAGATGCGGCGCGAGCCACTGCGACAGGGTGGCGGACAACGCGTCGTCGTCGACCGCCGGCCACGACGCATCGTGCGTGTGGGCGAAGGCGAGCCGCGCGCGCAGGTGCACCGCGGCCTCACTCCACGGGAGCACGCTCACGCCACGTCGCGCGATCCAGCGCAGCAGTGCCGCCGTTACCTGGGCATCGTCCACCGTGCGCAGGTCCGCTTCGTGCACCGTGATCGCGCCCAGTGATTCCCGGCGCACGGCCACGATGCGCTCGGAGCGCTCATCCCACTCCACCACGTCCTGCGTCGTGAAGTGCGCGCCACGGGCGCGGCGGAGTTCGTCGAGCGTCACCGGCGCGGCGCTATAGATGGCGGCCTCGGGCACGCGACCATCCGTCTCGACGACGACGAGCCATTCGCGCTCGCCGAGCGGCTGCGCCGCACTGAAGTGCGCGCCCGTGCCGTTGGTCAGCACATAGCGTCCTGTGGCCTCACGCCGCCGTCGTGCGATGCGATCGGGGAACGCGTGCGCGAGGAGTTCACCCACTGCGTGCACGTCGCGGGGGCCCTCTGGGACCTGCAGCCGTGACCGCCACTGCGCGGCCTCGTGCCGCACGCGGCGGACCGCCTCGGCATCGCTCTGCATCCCGGTCGGTGGGGCCGCCCCGCGCAACACGTCGAGGCGGGTGCGGAGATCGGCGTCGCCGCTCGTGCCAGGCATCGCCCGGAGGAGATCACGGGACTCCAGCACGGCGAGCACATCGGCGGCGAGTGCGCCTTGCCCGACATCGCGGGCGCGCACGGCGAGATGTGCGAGGCGGGGATGGGCGCCGAGGTCGGCGATGATGCGGCCGTGCGCGGTGATCGCCCCGTCGGCGTCGAGTGCATCGAGTTCGCCGAGCAACGCTCGGCCTTGCGCGAGGGCGCCGGCCGGCGGCGCATCGATCCACATCAACTCGGTGGGATCCGCGATGCCGGCGACCGCGAGTTCCAGGGCGAGCGCGCTGAGGTCCGCCGAGAGGATCTCGGGCGTGTCGCGCGCGGCCAGCTGCAGTTCATCCGATGCCTCCCACAGCCGGAAGCACACGCCGGGCGCGGTGCGGCCCGCGCGGCCACGTCGTTGATCGGCCGACGCGCGTGAGATGCGCACCGTCTCGAGCCGCGACATCCCCGTGCGCGGTGAGAACCGCGGCGCGCGCGCGAGCCCACTATCCACCACGATGCGCACGCCTTCGATCGTGAGCGAGGTCTCGGCGATGTTCGTCGCCAGCACGACCTTCCGGCGTCCCTGCGCACTCGGCAGCAACGCCGCGTCCTGAGCGGCGGGGGGGAGATCGCCGTACAACGGGTGCAACTCCACATCGGCGCTCAGCACGGAGCCGAGTCGCGCCGCCGTGCGCCGGATCTCCGCCGCCCCGGGCAGGAAGGCTAGGACATCCCCCTCATGATCGCGCACGGCCTCAGCCACCACCCGCGCCACCCCGTCCTCGATCCATTCGCGGTCGCGGCGGGCCCGGTGCAGGGTGTCCACCGGAAACGCCCGGCCTGCGCTCTCGAGGAGCGGCGCCCCGAGGCGCTCGGCGACGGCGGCGCCATCGAGCGTGGCCGACATGACGACGATGCGCAGGTCCTCCCGCACGAGTCGCTGCGCGTGCAGGGTGAGCGCGAGTCCCAGATCAGCGTTGAGGGAGCGCTCGTGGAACTCGTCGAAGAGCACGCCGCCGATGCCCTCGAGGAAGGGGTCGTGCTGGAGCATCCGGATGAGCACGCCTTCGGTGACCACCTCGAGGCGGGTGGCCCGGCTGACCACGGTGTCGCCCTTCACCCGATACCCGACCGTGCGGCCCACGGGCTCCCCCAACTGGGCGGCCATGCGGCGCGCGGCGGTGCGGGCCGCGAGGCGGCGGGGCTCCAGCATCACGAGGCGCTGTCCGGCGAGCCACGCCTGGTCCAACAGCGCGAGGGGGACCCGGGTGGTCTTCCCGGCGCCCGGCGGGGCCACCAGCACCAGCCGACTCCCCGCCGCCAGAGTGGCGCGGATGTCCGGCAGTAACGGCTCGATGGGGAGCGTGGGCACAGGCACGGGGTACAGGGGAAGACTACCTTTCACAAATATGCGCACCCTCCTCGTTCTTCTCGCCGTCTCGGCCGGTGTGGCATCGGCGCAGACCCCCGATCCGTACCTCGCGCGCGCGCGCGCCGTGCTCCGCAGCACGCCATTGATCGATGGGCACAATGACCTCCCGTGGGCGATCCGGCAGGACACGATCGCGCGCGGTGATGTGAGCAAGTATCCCATCACCGGGCGCGCGCGCGGGCACACCGACATCCCGCGCTTGCGCGCGGGTGGCGTGGGCGGGCAGTTCTGGTCGGTGTACATCCCGGGCACCGTCGGCGACTCGGGCTTCGCGCGCATGCAGATGGAGCAGATCGACATCGCGCGTCAGGTGATCGCGAATCACCCCGAGACCTTCGTGTGGGCGTTGACGGCGGCCGACATCCGGAAGGCGTTCAAGGCCGGCAAGATCGGTTCGCTGCTCGGCGTCGAAGGCGGCCACGCCATCGAGAATTCGTTGGGCACGTTGCGCCTGTACTACCAGCTCGGTGTGCGCTACATGACGCTCACGCACTCGGTGAACATCCCGTGGGCCGATGCGGCCACGGACAGCGTGAAGTTGGGCGGCTTGTCGCGCTTCGGGCAGGAAGTGGTGGCCGAGATGAACCGGTTGGGGATGCTGATCGACCTGTCGCACGTGTCGCCGGGCGTGATGAGCGAAGCGCTCGATCGCACCAAGGCGCCGGTGATCTTCTCGCACTCGTCGGCGCGCGGCGTGACGGATCACCCGCGCAATGTGCCGGACTCGATCCTCGCGCGGATGAAGGCCAACGGCGGCGTGGTGATGGTCACCTTCGTACCGGGGTTCGTGTCGCAGGCGCAAGTGGACCACGGCCGGGCGCGCGCCCGGGTGATCGCGGAGTCGAACACGATGCACCCCACCGATGCCGGTGCCCGCTCGGCGATGCTCCAGAGTTGGGAGGCCGCGAATGCGCGCCCCGTGGCGACGCTCAAGGACGTGGCGGATCACGTGGATCACGTGAAGCGCGTGGCCGGTGTGGATCACGTGGGCCTCGGTGGCGACTTCGATGGCATCACCGAGTTGGTAGTGGGCCTTGAGGATGTGTCCACCTATCCGGCGTTGCTGGCCGAGTTGGCTCGTCGCGGGTGGACGGACGCCGAACTCAAGAAGCTGGTGGGTGAGAATGTGCTCCGAGCCTTGGCGGGCGCCGAGCAGGTGGCGGCGCGCCTGCAGAAGGAGCGCACGCCGTCGGCGGCGACCATCCAGCAACTCGACCGGCGCGGCGGCCGGTGAGCGATGTGAGTTTCCCGATCGGGCGCTTCGAGCGGCCCGACCATCATGCCGTACGACCAGGCCCTGTGGGCGGACTTGCTGGATGTCCGCACGCTCCCGGTCGATGCCTCCCTCAGTATCTTTGAAGGTATCCATGCGCGTTAGGCGGCGTTGGCTCGGTCGATGACGACCGAGGAGCGCGCTCGGCGACTCGTCCATCCCGAGGCTGGGGAGCAGACGGTGGATCAGCAGCTGGCCTTGTACGCATGGCACGGTCGGCATCACGCGGCGCATGTCACCGCTCTGCGGTCGCGCGCACATTGGAGTTGAGATCGATGACCCGAACGCTGTTTGCAGTGACGCTCGTGGCCGCCCTGGCCTCGTCGGCCGTGGCGCAGGCGCCGGTCGCGGTGGACGCGAGCCCGCGTGGCCAAGTGGAGCTGACCGTGTTCGCGCGCGGCGCCAACAACCGCAACGCCGCGGTGGGAAAGATCCACATCGACTACGGGCAGCCGTCGGCGCGCGGCCGTGCGGTGGCCGGCAATCTGATCCCGATGGGGCAGGTGTGGCGCTTGGGCGCCAACGCCGCCACGTCGTTCACCACCGACATCGACCTGATGATCGGCGAAGCGCGTGTCCCGAAGGGTGAGTACACGTTGTACTCGATCCAGACGGCGAGCGGTGCGCAGCTGATCGTGAACAAGCAGACCAAGCAGTGGGGCACGACGTACGAGCAGGCGCAGGACCTCGTGCGCATCCCGCTGAAGGTCGAGACGTTGCACCAGCCGATCGAGACGTTCGCGATCTGGTTGAGCCCGGCGCCGCAGCCGGCCGTGGCGGGTGACCTGCGCATGGCGTGGGGCACGGTGCAGTACAGCGTCGCATGGAAGGCCGCGCAGTAAGTCGTTTCGTGATGATCGCCGCCAG
>JBEIVF010000022.1:0-15171 GCA_040374005.1 Gemmatimonadaceae bacterium
CATGGCCCGTGGTCGGGGGCGCCGCGGCGTGGCGCCGCGCGACGGCGCGGCGCTAACGGCCCCGACCACGAAGAAGCCCGCCGCCGCTATCGCGTCGGCGGGCTTCTTCGTTCGGTAACGCGAACGGTTTACCGCGCCAGTTCCTGCGCGGCTTCGATCAACATCTGGACCTTCGCCGCGTCGCGCGAGCTGGTCTTGTCGCGGTTCAGCGTCTCGGCGAGCTGCACGAGGGCCGACTGCCGCGCCCCACCGCGAGCACGCTCCGCGTTGGCGAGGGCCATGCGCGCCGCCGTGATGCGCTCCGCCGAAAGACCCTGCGACCGCTCGAGCTGATCGACGAACGCCCGCGCCTTGGCGAATGACGGGGGCCACACGAGCATCGGCTGCTCCTGCACATTGAGCTCACGGAAGCGCACCGTCTTGGCGGCATCGATCTCGTTCTGCGAGATGAACGCGCTCGGCGTCAGCTCGAAGATGTCGAGGCCACGGGCGATCTCGGAGTTCACGATGAGGCCGTTGTACCAGTACACCGACCACGAGCCACCGCTGACGAGCGCCGTGTCGTTGATCGGTCCGCGGTCGTGGTACGCGATCTCGGTCGGGTTCTTGATGTCGGTCCAGTCCATGAGCGAGATGCCGCCCTGATACCAACTTTGGATGAACAAGTCGCGACCTGGCACGGGGATCAGTGAGCCGTTGTGCGCGACGCAGTTCTCCGTGTTGGTCTGCGCGGCGGGGATCTTGTAATAGCTCTGGAACGTCATGACGTCGTTCTCGAGCGTGAAGAGCGCGTTGGCGCCCCACTCCGGCTTGTCGGTCGACCGGCAGCGTGGCGCGGTGCCACCGCCCCACTCGTCGGTGAAGAGGACCTTCTTGCCGTCGTTGCTGAACGTGGCCGAATGCCAGAACGCGAAGTTGGAGTCAGCCGCCGCACCGATGCGCGTCGGATTCTTCACATCGCTGATGTCGAGCAATAGGCCGTAGCCGCCGCAGGCGCCGCCGGCGCGCTTGATGGCGGGATACACCGTGATGTCGTGGCACTGATTGGGGCCGGGGCGCGGGCCCGCTGGCGCAGGAGCCGCGGCACCGCCGCGTCCACCACGTCCACCGGCACCAGCCGCCGCACCGGCACGCGGCGGCGCTGGCGGATCAGCGTGGCGCGCCGGCGCGACCAAGCCGGTGAAGATGCGCGGCGAGCTGACGATCGTGGCCGCGGCCGGATTCTTCAGCGGCACTTGGATCACTTCGATGCGGAACCGCGCCGAGTTGGGGTCCTGATCAGGCGGGAGATCCGAACACCCCGCGAGTTCGGCGGCCGAGCGCACGCCGGCCGAACCGGAGACGTAGACGTACACGTTCTCCGTGTCGTTCGGATCGGTGACGACCGTGTGCGTGTGCGAGCCGCGGCACGTCTGCACCATCGCGACGCGCTTGGGGTTCTTCATGTCGGCCACGTCGTAGATGCGGACGCCGCGCGCGCGGTTGCTGCTCACGGCATCGGCGATCGGATCAAGACCACAATCCACGCGGCCCGTGGTCGCCTCGTGCGAGACGAACATCAAGTTGCCGACGATGGACACATCGCTCTGCGAACCGGGGCAGACGTACGAGCGCACGAGCTTCGGCGACTTCGGATTGCCGATGTCCCAGATCTGGAAACCGGAGTAGTTGCCCTGGATGACGTAGTCACCCGAGAACGCGAGGTCCGTGTTCGTGAGGCGGCGGTCGCCGGGGAGGTCAGCGCGGAATTCGTTCGACGGCTTGGTCGTCGAGATCATCTGGAGATTCCAGATCGCCTCGTCGAAGTCCCACCAGCCGGCCTTGAGGCCAACGCGCGGGTCAGGTGACGGCGCCGTGCGGGACATCGAGGCCCCGGACGGCCTGCTCGTCATGGCACCAGAGCCGGTGCTGGTGGACGAGCTGGCGCAGCCGGCGATCGACAACGCGGCGACTGCGGTGGCGACGGTAGTACGCAAGGATAATTGGGACACAGAGGACTCCGGGTGATGGTGGGGCAGGGAACTACGGGGTGCTCGACGCCGGCGGCATCGCCGCGAGCATGGAGCGCATACGATCGATCTCGGTGGACTGATCCGCCGCGACATCAGCAGCGAACTTGTAGATGTCCTCATCACGGACGGCGCCATCGGCGGCCATCAGCGTTTCGACCATCGCGACGGCGCCTTCGTGGTGCTGGATCATGAAGACCAAGAAGAGACGGTCGAACTCGCGTCCGCGCGCCGCATCGAGCTCGGCGAGCTGCTCGGGGGTGAGCATGCCGTTCATCGCCATCTGCGCGTGGTCGGAGCCGTGCCCCGCGTGCGCGTGCGCGTCATCTGCTGGGATCGGCTTATGGCGGACGCGCAGCCAGTTCTTCATGAACGCGATCTCGTCGGTCTGCGCAACGGCGATGCGCGCCGCGAACTCACCAACGGCCCGTCCGGCGCCGTGCGTGGGCGCCATGTCGGCCATCACCACCGCTTGGGCGTGGTGGGCGATCATGCCGGTCATGAAGTCCACGTCAGCCTGGACGTAGGGGGCGATGCCGCCATCGCGATTCACGACTTGGGCGGGCGTCAGCGCGCCTTGGCGGGCGGCGGGGCCGCAGGCGGCAGTCGTCAGGGCGGCCAGGAGCAGTGCGCGGGTGGGGAGCATCTGGCGGGTGCAAAGGGAAACAGGGGCGCCGAGGGGCGCCCCTATGCATACCGCTTACGTTGCTGGGGCGGAAGGTGCTGGCCCGCGATCAGTCGTGGAAGCTGCCGCCACCGCCCGCCGCGCTCGCCACCGACGGATCCGCCTTGGGGAGGGTGCCGCACGACGCGTTACACGCCCACTCGGGGTGTCTGGGGCCGACCTTGTGTCCCGTTCTGGCGCTGGGCCGTCGTGCTCGGTCATCTCGTCCCTCACGGCGGTGGGTGATCCCGCATCGGTCACGGCGGTCCTCGCCGCTGGTACACGCGCACCCAGTCTACCGCGAAGCGCACGGGGAACGGTGTCGCGGACGGATCGCCACCCGTGGCGCCGATGGCCAAGTTCAGGATCACGTGGTGCGGCTCCGTGAACGGGTTCGCGCCGTCGGCCGTCGCATTGCGCACCGCAGCGATGGGGATCTCGTTGAGCAGGATATCGTCGGCGTACAGGCGGATCCACTGCGCGTCCCAATCCATGCGCCACACGTGGAAGTCCGCGGCCCACGCGGCCGCATCCACGTAGCCGGCCACGCGCGCGAAGCTGTCGATGGGGAGCCGCACATCGTCCCACGTCGCCACGCCGGCGCGTGCACTGGCCCACGCCGCGTTGCCGAGGAGGAGTCCATTGAAGAACTCCATGATGTCGATCTCGCCGTTCGCTGGCCACGGCCGCGCGGGCGCCGTGGGCGTGCCGCTGCCGACGGTCCAGAAGGCTGGCCAGAGTCCAAGACGGACATCGATGCGGCCGCGCATCTCGAAGCGGCCATACGTCCACCGATGTTTGCCCATCGTCTTGAACGACGCCGAGGTGTAGTCGGCGAACTCACGGGCCCGTTTCCAGTCGGACTCCGGCGCCGTGGCGTCGTAGTTGGGGTTGCGCACCCGTTCGCGGCGGCCTTCGAGGATGAGCACACCGTCCTTCACCGTCGCGTTCTGCGGTTGGTACCACTGGAGTTCGCGATTGCGGACGAAGCCGATCTCGGGGATCCAGTGGGCAGTGTCGGGCGGGCCGTCGACGTTGAATTCGTCGTGCCACGCGAGGACGTATCCGGGCAGGGCCGGCGGTGTGGCGGTGGAGGGGAGTGCGCGGGATTCGGCCGCGGTCAGTGGGCGCTGCGCGCTTGCAGGGCGCGCGCTCAGCAGCAAGACCGCCACCAGCCCAAAGAATCGTCGCATGCGCGGACGATATCGCCCCGCGGGCGTCAGCGCCACATCACGCTGATCACCGCCGGGTTCTGCCGGACGACGTCGTCCGTCCGCGCCGCGCCGAGCACGCTGAGGGCGGTCGCGACTGCGTCGGCCGTGGCGCCATCGGCCGCGATCACGGTGACCTCGGCGCGGGAGCGCACGCCCCAGCCGGTGCGCGGGTCGATCACATGCGAGTACCGCTCCGCGCCCACGTCGAGATGTTGTTCGCGCGACCCGGAGGTGGCCACCGCCACGTTGGTCACGAACTGCACGTTGGCGCTGTCGCCGATCACGAGGCGCCAGCCACGTTCGCCCGGCGGCGCGTCACCGACGACGATGTCGCCGCCGGCTTCGAGCAAGACCGCGCGGAGCTCCAGCGCGCGGAGCACGTCGAACGCTTGTTGGAGGATGTACCCCTTGGCGATGCCACCCAGATCGAGCTGCGTACCGCGGGAACCGACGCGCAGCAGGCGCGGCGACGAGTCGATCAGCACGTGGTGCCAGCCGACGGTCTGTCGGGCCGCGCGCACCGCCGCGGAGTCGGGGAGCGTGTTGGCCGCGCGCGCCGCCCGCCACACGCGTGTCAGCGCTCCGGTGGTCGGATCGAACGCGCCGTCTGTCGCCCGAGCGATCTCGACGGCGCGCGTCAGCACGACGAAGAGGTCGTCGCTCACGGGGCTCCAGCGCCGAGTGCTGGCTTCCAGTCGCCGGAGTTCGCTGTCGGGGCGGTAGTCGCTGAGCGCGGCGTCGAGCGCGGCGATCACGCCGTACGCCGCCTGGGCGCCTTCGCGCGCGCGCGCCGAATCCGCCGTGTAGAGCACGAGCCGCACGGGCACGCCCATATGCACTTGGGTGAACTCGTGGCGCACCGGCGTCTGGGCGCCGGTCGGCGCGGCGCACAGGCCGAGGAGCAGGGCGAAAACGAGTCGCATCATCACCGTGGAGTGTACACCGACGGCTCCCGGACGGCGCCTCCGGTGTGGGGGTCTCCACGGCCGGCCGGAGCGCCCCCGGGGGTGGTGAACAGTGGGCCGCTCGTGCTACGTTGACGGTCTCTCCAACACCCGTCCTTCCCTATGCGAAAGACCCTTCTCCTCGCAGCGGCTCTCGTCGCTGCCCCGCTCGCGGCGCAGACGTCGCGCACCTACACGGCGGCCGACTATGATCGGGCCGCGCGGATGCTGGCGCCGGCGCTCAACGGCCTCGTGGTCGGTGGTACGGCGCAGGCCACCTGGCTACCCGACGAGCGCTTCTGGTATCGCACGACGACCCTGAACGGCGCGGTCGTGGTGGTCGTGGACCCGGCGCGTCGCACGCGGACGCAATGCGAGGCGACGGTCGCGACGTGCGGTGGGGTGACCATCCCGGCGACGGGGGCAGCGGCGGGTGCCGGAGGGCGGGGCGGTCGCGGGGGAGCGCCGGGTGCGGCTGCCGTCCGCGGCGCACGGGGCGAGCCCGCCGTGCTGTCGCCTGATGGCACCAAGGCCGCGTTCATCCGCGATTGGAACCTTTGGATGATCGACGTGGCCTCGCGCCAAGAGTCGGCACTCACCACCGATGGCGTCGAGAACTTCGGCTACGCCACCGACAACGCCGGCTGGACGACGTCGAACAACGCGATCCTCAAGTGGTCGCCGGATTCGCGCCGCATCGCCACGCAGCAGCAGGATGAGCGCACGGTCAACGACATGTACCTCGTGTCGACCAACGTGGGCGCGCCGCGTCTGCGGCAGTGGAAGTATCCGCTGCCGGGTGACTCAGTGGTCGCCATGATCCATCACGTGATCATCAACGTGGCGGATCAGCGCATCACGCGGCTGCAGTTGCCGCCGCAGTACCACCGCGCCACGATGGGCGACGACATCTCGATGGACGATTATCAGTGGGCCCCCGATGGCAGCCGCCTCGCGCTCGTGTCCACCGGCCGCGACCACAAGAATGCGGTGCTCCGCGTGGCCGATGCGACCACCGGCGCGGTCCGCGATGTGTTCGAGGAGATCGAGGAGACGCACTTCGAGTCGGTCACCGGCTGGCGCGTGCTCTGGGGCACCAACGAAGTACTGTGGTACTCGCAGCGCGACGACTGGGGCCATCTCTACCTCTACGATCTCGCCACGGGCAAGCTCAAGAACCAGATCACCAAGGGCGAAGGCCCCGTGACGCAGATCGTGCGCCTCGACGAAGCCACCCGCACGGTGTGGTTCGCCGCCAACGGTCGCGAGCCGGGCCAGGATCCGTACTTCCGCCATTTCTATCGCATCAAGCTCGACGGCACGGGCTACACCTCGCTCACGCCGGACGACGGCGACCACACGATGCAGCTCTCGCCGTCCGGGCGCTGGATCATCGACACGTACTCGCACGCCGGTCTGCCCCCGCAGGTCGCGTTGCGCGACGCCGCGGGCAAGCTCGTGTTGCCGCTCGAGACGGCCGATATCTCGCGCCTCGTCGCCACGGGCTGGAAGCCGCCGGTGCGCATCACCGTCAAGGCCGACGACGGCACGACCGACATCTACGGCATGATGTTCGTGCCGACGGACCTCGATCCGAGCAAGAAGTACCCGATCATCAATCAGGCGTACCCGGGTCCGCAGAGTGGTTCGGTCGGCAGCCGCGCCTTCGCCGCCGCGCGCGGTGATCGGCAGGCCCTCGCTGAGCTCGGCTTCGTCGTGGTGTCCATCGACGGCCGCGGCACGCCGGGGCGCTCGAAGAGCTTCCACGACAACTACTACGGCGCGATGGGCCGCGACAACACCATCCCCGATCAGGTCGCGGGCATGAAGGACTTGGCGCGGCAGTACCCGTACATCGATATCGACCAGGCCGCGATGTGGGGGCACTCGGGTGGTGGCTTCATCACCGCTGGCGCGATGTTCCGCTATCCGGACTTCTTCAAGGTCGGCATCTCGGAGTCGGGCAACCACGACCAGCGCAACTACGAAGACGATTGGGGCGAGCGCTACCAGGGCCTCCTCGTGCGCAGCGGCAACACCGATAACTACGACATCGAGGCCAACCAGAACTTGGCCAAGAACCTCAAGGGCAAGCTGTTGCTCGCGCACGGTGGCATGGACAACAATGTGCCGCCCTACAACACCTACCTCGTGGTGGATGCGTTGATCAAGGCCAACAAGGACTTCGATCTGCTCATCTTCCCCAACGCCGGGCACGGCTTCGGCGCCGATGGCAATTACATGATGCGTCGCCGCTGGGATTACTTCGTGCAGCACCTCTTGGGGGCGACCCCGCCCAAGGAGTGGGCGGCGAGCCGGTAGGGTCGGCTACAAGAACGGCGTGAACAGCCGCGCCACGCCGTCGCGCAGCCGCTGCAGGAGCGGCCGCGCGTCGGCTTCGGCCAAGCTGATCCGCCGCGCGCCGCGCAACCGGTCGTCGATCAACGTCTCGACGACCGCCGCGAACGCGGGGTCGTAGTGCTCGACATCCAGCTCGAAATTGAGTCGGAGACTCCGCGCATCCCAGTTGGTGGACCCGAGCAACGTCCACGCACTGTCCACCACCATCATCTTGGCGTGATCGAAGGGCGCGGGGGTCAGATACACTTCGCACCCAGGGCGCAGGACCTGCCAGAGCATGGACCACGTGGCCCAGCGCACCATGAAAATGTTGCCCCGTGAGGGGATCACGATCCGCACGCGCACGCCGCGGAGCGCCGCCACGCCCAACGCCGTGATCAGCGATTGATCCGGGACGAAGTACGGCGTGACGATCGTGATCGTGCGTCGCGCGGCGGCGAGCGCCCCGAGCAACACGTGGCGCACCACCTCGAAATCCTCGTCGGGACCGTTGGTGATCGTCCGCGACAACGTGGGACCCGCGGGCGCCGGCGCCGTGCGCCATTGGGGGCCGTCGAGCACCTCGCCCGCCGCGAACGCCCAGTCCTCCGCGAAGGCGCACAGCAGCTGCATCGCGATGGGGCCTTCGAGGCGGAAGTGCACATCGCGGGTCATGGTCGGCGGGTGCAGCGCGGCCACGTGTCGGTCCGAGATGTTCATCCCGCCCGCGAACGCGGTCTGCCCATCCACGATCAACAGCTTGCGGTGATTCCGCAGGTTGAAGAACGCCGATCCCGTGGCACTGAGGAGTGGGAGGAAGCGCACCACGGGCACGCCAGCGCGGCGGAGCGCGGTGACCGTGGACGGCCACGTGTACAGAAGGCCAACCGCATCGATGAGCACCCGGACCGCAACGCCGCGCGCCCTGGCCCGCTGGAGTGCGTCGATGAATTGCCGCCCACTCGTGTCGGCCGCGAAGATGTAGCTGCTCATCGCCACCGAGCGCGTGGCGCCGTCGATCGCGGTGATCATCGCGGGGAACGCTTCGTCGCCGTTCACCAAGGGCGAAACGGCGTTCCCGCTGAGCAGCGGCCGCCCGCTCAGGCGCTCGGCCAGGGTGGCCAAGGAGGCCAGCCCATCGTGGATGGGCGCCACCATCGCCGGTGTGACGCGCGCCGAGGGGTGCTCGGTGGCCATCGGCGTCGCCGAGCGTTGCTCGCGCAGCTCGAGGGCGCGGCGCTTGATCCGGTTGAGGCCGAGGAGCAGATAGGCGAGCGCCCCGATCCCGGGGATGATCCAGATGACCGCGAGCCACGTGGTGGCGGCGCGGGAGTCGCGCTTGTGCAGGACGACGTGCGCGCTCGCGATCACGTCGACGACGACGAGGGCCGCGGCGAGCCAGAGATCGTGACCAGCGACGAGAGTGTCCACGGCCGCGTGGCTAGGGGTGACCGGTCACGAGCGCGCGCGCGCGATCGCCAGCAGACTCTGCCCGAACGGTGGGCGCAGCACCGTTCGCTCGAGCGCATGGGACCACGGGAAGATCGCGCGGTCGAACACGCGCACCGATCCCGCATCGAACCCGCGGCGACCGAGCACTACGAACGACGCCCACCACGCGAAGTACCCGATGGCGTTGAAGTAGTGCAGCCGCCCGATGTCGTATCCCGCGCGCTCCAACTTCCCGCGCAGCTCGGGCTTGGTGTAGCGGCGAAAATGTCCGAAGTCCTTGTCGATCGGCGCGTAGATCTCGGGGCGCGCGGGGACGAACAAGCACAGTTGCCCCTGTGTTGGCGCGAGCAACCGCTGCCACGTCGCGAGTTCCCGCTCATCATCGCGGATGTGCTCCAACACGTTCACACTCACCAGCGCGTTCCAGGTCTGCCCGGCCGGAATCTCGCCCGCGGTCCCGTGCAGGAACTCGCGCGTCGGATGCGTGCGCTGGAACGTGGCAGCGAAACGATCGTCCGGTTCGACCGCGAGTAATCGCGTCACCGTCGGGACCGCGGCGATCTCGGCGGTCAGCTGCCCGATCCCCGCGCCCACTTCGATCACGTAGCCCGTGAGCGCGGCGCGGAACTCATCGATCAGGGCGCGCCGATAATTGACGGCCTCTTCGAGTGCGCTGAACTCGAAGTCCGCCGACTCGGCCATCGCATTGGGCGCATCCAGATCCATGCCGTGAAGCTGTGGCGTGGTGGTCGTGAGCGATAGGGGTTCAGCGCCCCGCGAGGCAGGGCAGCGTGCTCCCGCGCAAGGCATTGCCGCCGGTCTCGCTGTCGTCGGCCCAGAGGATGGGGCGCCGCCCATCCACACAAGCGCGGAGCGGGGCGATGGTCAGCCCTTCGTGGTTCGCATTGGGGAGTGACGTGGGCGGCGCGAAGCGGCGGGTGAGCGTAAGCTGGCCCGCGGGGTCCACCACGAAGACGCGCGCTTCATTGTCGCACACATCGTCGCAGTGGGCCCACAGCTCGCGCGTGTCGGCGTCGTACTCGAGCGCCATCACCGAGGTGAGCCCCGTCGTGACCACCGCGATGCGCGTCGCCGTCTCCGTGCGGTGATCGAGCGCGTACAGGTAGATCGCCCCATCGGCCTCGAGGCCGACCGCGAACAGCCCGCCCCCGTGATCGGCGTAGCGTGACGGGTCGTACGCGGCAACCGTGCGCGCGTCGCGGAATCCCGCGGCCACCAAGTGTGCATCAGGGAGGAACGCGATCGCTTCGATCCCCTTGTTCGGCAGGACGACCGGGAGATCGGCCGTGATGTCCCACGTGTGGGTGGGACGCAGCGCGGCGCCGAGGAGCGCGGGGTCGAACCGCAGGATGGTGTTGCGGCTCACGTCGTCCGCGTCGTTGTCACGCTCGCTGGCCACGTACGCACCGCGCCCCGCGCCCACGCCCACGAGGGCGAGTCCTTCGGCGTCCACATCCCCCCTGCCGTTGGCGAAGTGCAAGCGGCGTCCCGCGCCCCAGCCGGCGGCGGTGTCAGGGCGCCACAGTCCATCGCGGAACACGAGGCGGAACAACGTGCCCGGATAATTGCGCACAACCCACAGCACCACCGGTGCGGTGCGGTCGTCCAGGTCGTAGACCAGACCGCTGATGTTGCCGCCGAACGTGCCGCGCTCGTCCACCGTGCGGACATCGTCGGGGCCCGGCCAGGGGAGCAGTGTCTGGGCATCGTCACCGCCCGGCCGAGGGGCCAGCGTGCCGGAGTCCTCGCCGCGATCGGCGCAGGCGAGGGTGGTCAGGGCGAGGAGCGCCGCAGCGCCGAGCAGAGAACGTCGCATTCGGATAACGATAAACGAGTCGCGTCACGGATCAGCGACCGATGGCCGCGCGCGATGGGGGCAGGGTCACACGCGGGGGAGGAGGTCGGGCCGCCAGTGCACGATGGCCTTCTTGATGGCCGTGGCCCCGACCAGCTCGCCGGCGACCACCTTGCGCACCAGCGGTTCGACCTCGGCGTCGCTCGCGAAGCGCAGCGCCACGATCTGCGCCTTGGAGAGCCCGTCCACGCGGGACTGCAGGTCGGCGGGGAGCACCGCGCGGAGGCGCGCGGCCGACTCGGGGACGATCACACGGTCCTGCACCTTCATCGCCGTCAACCGCGCGAACGACAGGGCGAGCAGCAAGGCGACGGCCACGACGAACTCCCACGCGCTGGCCATGCTCGGCGCTCGGAAGAATCCCACGCCTTCGACCACGGTGTTGATCAGGAACACCGGGGCGAGGACCAGGAAGAAGAACTTGGGGAGACTGGCGTGGTTGGCGTATGTCTGTGGCACGGGCTTCAGGCGAGAGTGGTGGTGCGAATAGGACACGGATGAACGGTAGTCGGTCGCCGTCATCTTCTGGGCGCTCGGCCTCGTCTCGTCCGTCACGATGGGCGGCCTCATCCATGTGGTCCTCGTCATTGCGGTCGTGGTCATCTTGGTGCGCCTGATCCGAGGTCGTCGGGTATTTTGACCGAATAGCAGCCGAGTCAGTGTCGCGATTTCTATCCGTGATGCTCCCCGATAGTTGAACTTCCCCCCATTCGGGGCGATCTTTCACAGTTCCTGATCGACAGACACCCTCGCGGTCCGCACCCAGCATGGCTTGGGTCCGGAGGGCGGATGTTTTGGCGTCTTGTCGACCCGCCTCTCTTGTGGAAGGTCCCCCTGAGTCAGAACGAGAATCCCACCCTGTCGCCCTCGACGGCGCTGGGTGTTGGTGACGCCGCGGTGCTGGCCGCGCTCGAGCATTGCGACGCGCCGCTCTGGCTGATCGGCGAGCAGATGCGATCCGGTGAGCGTCTCGGGTTGATCCTCGGAGGCACGGCGGTCCCCACCGGGCTCGACGGGCGCCACACGCTCCGCGGTCTGTTGCCGGCGTTGCATCCGGAGTGGCTGGGCGACCGGGGCTTCGCGGAAGAGCATGGCACGCGGTATCCGTACGTCGTCGGCTCGATGGCGACGGGGATCGCCTCCGTGGACATCGTGGTGGCGGCGGCCAAGGCCGGGTTCCTCGCGTTCTACGGCGCGGGTGGGTTGGGCTATCCCACGGTCGAGGCGGGCGTGGATGAGATCCTCCGCCGGCTGGCCGATCATCCCACCGCGGCGTGGGGCGCCAACCTGATCCACTCCCCCGATCAGCCGGCGCTCGAAGACAAGCTCGTCGACCTGTATCTCGCGCGCGGCGTGACACGCATCGAGGCCTCGGCCTTCATGGCGCTGTCGCCGGCCATCGTGCGCTACAGCGCGAGGGGGCTGACGCAGGACAACTGGGGCCGCATCGTGCGTCGTCACCGCGTGATGGCGAAGATCAGCCGTCCTGAGGTGGCCCGCCACTTCTTGCAGCCGCCCCCATCGGCGATGCTCAGCGAACTCGTGCAGCGCGGGGCCATCACGGCCGACGAAGCGCGCCTCGCGGCGCTGGTCCCCATCGCCGACGATGTGACCTGCGAGGCCGACTCGGGCGGGCACACCGACCGTCGTCCGCTCTCGGCACTCTTCCCCGTGATCCGCCGGTTGCGTGATGAGCTCGCGCCGGCCGGTGGCTGGCCGCGCCCGGTACGCATCGGGGCCGGTGGTGGCTTGGCCGACCCCGAGTCGATCGCCGCGGCCTTCGCGATCGGCGCTGACTATGTCGTCACGGGTACCGTGAACCAGACGGCCCGCGAGAGCGGCACGTCGGACATCGCTCGGCAGATGCTCGCGCAGGCCGGCATCGCCGATGTGATCATGGCGCCGGCCGCCGACATGTTCGAGCTTGGCGTGGATGTGCAGGTGCTGCGCCGCGGGACGCTGTTCGCCCAGCGCGGCCGCAAGCTGTACGAGGTGTACCGCTCGCACGAGTCGTGGGAGTCGGTCCCTGCGGCCACGAAGGCGCAGATCGAGAAGGACATCCTGCGCCTCACGTACGACGCAGTGTGGCAGGAGTGCGTACGGTTCTGGACGGCGCGGGAGCCGGAGCAAGTGACGCGTGCGGTGGCGGACCCGCATCACCAGATGGCATTGGTGTTCCGCTGGTACTTGGGCAATTCCAACCGGTGGGCGCGCGAAGGCGTGGCCGATCGGCGCAATGATTTCCAGATCTGGTGTGGCCCGGCGATCGGGGCCTTCAACGCGTGGACGGCCGGGAGTCACCTGGCCGATCCCGCGCAGCGAACGGTGGCCGACATCGGGTTGAATCTCTTGGCAGGAGCGGTACGGTGTACTCGGATCCATCAACTCAGAACGGCGGGCGTGGCGGTGCCGGCAACGGCCTACCGCTTCGTACCACGGCCGATGGCGGTGCCCGCATGAGCGGCTCACCGATCGCGGTCGTCGGCCTGTCGGCGATCTTGCCCGACAGTGCGGATCTCACGACGTTCTGGGAGAACGTGCGCGAAGCGCGCGATTGCTTCAGCGACGTGCCCGAGTCGCACTGGCGCATCGAGGACTACTTCGATCCCACGCCGCGTGCCAAGGACAAGACCTACGGCAAGCGCGGTGGGTTCATCCCCAAGGTGCCGTTCGATTCGCTGAAGTTCGGGTTGCCGCCCTCGGCGCTCCCGAGCACGGACGTGTCGCAGATCCTCGCGCTGCTCGTGGCGGGGCGCTGTTTGACCGATGCCGACAACGGGAAGGACAATCGGTTCGATCGCACGCGCACGAGCGTGATCCTCGGCGGCGCCGCCACGACGGCACTGGTGTCGCATATGTCGGGTCGCATGGCGCAGCCGATGTGGCGTGCGGGCTTGCTGAACGCGGGCTTCGACGAAGCCACGGCGGATGCCGCGTGCGCCGCCATCGCCGATCAGTTCGTCGGGTGGCAGGAGTCCACGTTCCCCGGCTTGCTCGGCAACGTGATCGCGGGCCGCATCACCAATCGCTTCGACTTGGGCGGCACCAATTGTGTGCTCGACGCGGCCTGTGCGAGCTCGCTCGCGGCACTGTCGATGGCCATGGAGGAGTTGCGGACCGGACGCGCCGACACGGTGCTCTCGGGCGGTGTGGATGCGCTGAATGACATCCTGATGTTCATGTGCTTCTCGCAGACGCCGGCCCTGTCGCTCACGGGCGACTGTCGTCCGTTCAGCGATCGCGCCGACGGCACGATGATGGGGGAGGGCCTCGCGCTCTTCGCCCTGCGTCGTCTCGAGGACGCCGAGCGTGATGGGCACAAGATCTATGCGGTGATCCGCGGCATGGGCTCGAGCTCCGATGGGAAAGCGAAGAGCGTGTACGCGCCCCGTCCCGAAGGGCAGATGCTCGCGTTGCGTCGCGCCTACGAGGACGCGGGCTACGGGCCCGAGACGGTGGAGCTCGTCGAAGCGCACGGCACCGGCACGGTGGCCGGTGATGCGGCCGAGTTCGCCGCGCTCAACGCGGTGTTCGCTGCGGCCGATCCCGAGCGCAAGCAGTGGGTCGCGTTGGGCTCGGTGAAGTCGCAGATCGGTCACACGAAGGCGGCGGCCGGTGCGGCGTCGTTGGCGAAGACGATCCTCGCGTTGCAACACAAGACGTTGCCGCCGACGCTCAAGGTCGACAAGCCGAACCCGGCCCTCAAGCTCGACGAGACGCCGTTCTACCTCAGCACGACGACGCGGCCGTGGTTCCAGCGTCACGCGTACCCGCGTCGGGCGTCGGTCAGCTCGTTCGGCTTCGGCGGCTCCAATTTCCATGTCGCGCTCGAAGAGTACACGGGTCCGTCGATGGCCCCGCGCACCTCGGGCGGTCCGACGCATCTCGTGCTCATCGCGGGCCCCAATGATGCCGCCGTCAGCGCGGCGTGCGCGACCATGCCTGGGCTGCTCCACAGCGCCGATCAGCTCGCGGCGTACGCGCGCGAGTCGCACGCGTCGTTCGATGCCAAGGCGCCAGTGCGCCTCGCGTTGTTGATCAGCACGTTCGAAGACGTTGCGGCCGTGGTGGCCGAGGCGACGACGGCGCTCAACGCCGCCGGTGCGGTGCAGCGCAGCGCGCGGGTGATCCTCCGTCGCGGGGCGGCAACGCCGGCCTCGTCGGTGGCGTTCGTGTTCCCGGGCCAGGGCAGTCAGTATGTCGGCATGGGCCGCGAGCTCGCGTTGCACTTCCCCGAAGCGTTCGATGTGTGGCAGCGCGCGGTGGGTCGCATCCGCGATCAGGGCACCGATCTCGGGGAGATGGTGTTCCCGCGCCCGGTGTTCGATCCGGAGTCGCGTCTCGCGCTCGACACGCGCCTCCGCGCCACCGAGTGGGCGCAGCCCGCGTTGGCGGCGGCGAGTCTCGCGCAGTTGGCGTTGCTCGACAAGGTCGGCGTGCGGCCGCAGGCGGCCGTCGGGCACAGCTTCGGCGAGCTGGTGGCGCTGCACGCCAGCGGCGTGTTCAGCGCCGAGACGTTGCTCGATCTCGCGCGGTCGCGCGGCATGGCGATGGCGGCGTGCGCGTCGGATGACGCCGACCGCGATGCGGGCTCGATGCTCGCCGTGGCCGGTGATATCGAGACGGTGCAGGGGTTGCTCGAGAAGTTCGGCGACGGCACGGTCGTCGTCGC
>JBEIVF010000287.1:0-2079 GCA_040374005.1 Gemmatimonadaceae bacterium
TCGTGGGACGTGGTCATCGACAACTCGGCCACCGACCCCACCTGGGTGACGCGCACGGCGCAGCTCTTGGCGCCGACGTGCAAGCGCTACTACTTCGTGTCCACGCGCTCCGTGTACTACGATGTGAGCCGCGTGCCGATGACCATCGAGGCGCAGGTGTTCACGCGCGAGAACACGCCGGTGGCTGAGGGGCGTGCGTTGCCGTACGGCTTGTCGAAGGCGTTGGCGGAGGCCGAGGCGCAGAAGTATTTCCCGGGGCGGTCGCTGGTGGTGCGTCCGGGGTTGATCGTGGGTCCCGGCGACAACACGGATCGCTTCACCTATTGGCCGGTGCGCATTGAGCGGGGCGGTGACGTCATGGCGCCGGGCGATGGCACTGACCCAGTGCAGGTGATCGACGCGCGCGATTTGGGCGAGTGGATGATCAAGCTCGCCGAGCAAGATGCCGTGGGCGTGTACAACGCCGTGGGTCCGCGGAACCCGCGCTCGTTCGCCGAGTTCTTGTACGGGATCAAGGCCGTGACGACGTCGGAAGCGCAGTTCACTTGGGTGCCGACGGAGTTCTTGACGGCCAACCGTGTGCGCTCGTATCAGGAGATGCCGGTGTGGCGTCCGGCGACCAAGGGATCAGAGGGCTTCGCGCGGTTCGATCTATCGCGTGAGATCGCGTTGGGCCTGACGTTCCGTCCGCTGGCGGTGACGGCCAAGGATACGTTGGACTTCTATCACTCGCGGCCGGCAGCGGAGCAGGCGACGCTCCGGGCGGGGATCACGCCGGAGCGGGAGGTGGAGGTGCTGGCGTTGTGGAAGAAGAGCAAGGGGTAGGCTACAAGTACCGTCTTGGCGGCACCAGCAGCGATCCGAACAACAACCCGGCCGTCAGTGCGATCAACGCACTGAGCACCGCCACGCCGGTATCGAACCCCAGCGTGTAGTCGCGCTCCATCACGAATGCGAGCGAGCGGAAGCCCACCGAGCCGGGGACCATGAGCATGATGCCGGGGACGCGCACCAGCGCCCCGGGGCGACCGGCGAGTCGCCCGTAGAGGTTCGAGGTCGCGCCGATCACCAGCGACGAGAAGAACACCGCGCCGGCGAACGTGCCTTCCACTCCCAGGCCCAGCCACGTGTTGCCCGCGCGCGTGAGGAGGTAGCCGGCGATTGCGCTACCCATCACCAGCGCGATGTCGCGGCGCGCGGCACGGAACAGGATCACGAAGGCCGCTGACGAGAGCACTAACGCCACCAGCTCCACCCACGTCGGCAACTGCGATGGTGGCACATTGGGGATCGCCCAGCCGATCGCACTGACGACCTGCGTGCCGGCCACGCTGCCGAAGGTCAGCTTGAGCAGCACGACGATCGCCCCCGCGAAGCGCGTGGTGCCCGTCACCAACTGCTTGCTGGCCAGTTCGGTCACCGCCGTCGTCAGCGTGAGGCCCGGCATGAGCACGATGCAGCTCGCCATGACCACCGTCTGCACGGTGATCGGTGCCACGAAGTAGGCGAATGCCGAGGCCAAGATGGTGGCGATCAATGCACCGAGCGCTTCCGATGCGGCAGCCAGATGTGGCCGTGAGACAGCCGCCACCTCGATGACGCCGATCACCAGCCCCAGCACGAACGCCACGCCGATGTCCACCCAACCGGTGCGGAGCAAGCCAGCAACGGACGCGGCGGCTAATCCGAACGCGCCGATCGCGGCGAGTCGCTTCCCCATCGTGAACGGCTTGTCGAGACTCGCCATCTCGATGCTCGCGTCCGCGATGCTCAGTCGCCCCTTGATCACATCCTCGGCGATCCGATCCAACCGCTGCAACGCGTTGAGGTCGATGCCGCCCGGGTCCAGACGCAACACACGCGTCTGTTGCGTGGCCGTCATCGTGTCGAGATCACCGAGCGAGAGCAACAGCCCCGTGGGCGCCGACCAGATCTGACACGAGAGCCGGATCGATGCCGCCGTCGAGATGATCGCCCCTTCTAGACGCGACGCGGACACGCCGGCCAAGTGCAGCCGTCGTGCCAACTCCGTCAGGAACCGAGTGCGCTCCTCGAACGAGGCCACGTGAGGGGTCTCAA
>JBEIVF010000032.1:0-13510 GCA_040374005.1 Gemmatimonadaceae bacterium
GGATACGACGCGGCCAGCGCATCGAACGACAACGAGTCGGCGGTGAGCGCGACATCGTAGATCAGGTCGGTGTCGGTGGTGGTCACGCGGCCGGTGCCCAAGAACCGACTGACGGGGAGCGCGTCGTCCGCGTAGCGCATGTCGAGCTCGCGGAACCGGACATCGGTCCAGACCGAGTCGAGCCGCAGGGAGCCGGCGACCCATCCGCCGAGCGGGGCGAACTCCGGATTCACCGCGCGGACCGTGGCGAGGTCGAGCCGTTCGATGGTGAGGCGCAGATCCCGGAACACGGTGAGGGCCGGCTCCGTGATGTCGAGCGCGCCCGCAGCCACGAAGCGATTCACGACGCCGCGCACGTTGGCATCGGCGTGCGCGATCCGCGCCTCACTGATCGTGAAGGCATTGAGGGGCCCACCAGGCCCGCGCACGCGACCCGTGAGCGTGCCAGCCCACGGCAACGGCAACGGCTCGCCACTGAACTGCTCGATGAGCACGAAGTCCAGCGGCGCTAACTCGACATCGAGGTCCGTGATGTCCGCGAGGGTGTTCGTGACGCCGAACGTCATCGCGCCGCGCAGCGTCGAGCGCGTGGAGCGCACGTCCATCTCCGAGAGTGCGTACGCGGTGTAGTCGGAGTCCTTCGCCTTGGTGATCGTGAGGGTCATCCGCCCCCCACCTTCGGTGGGCAGCGTGGGATACACCCAGTGGAGGTCCGCCAGCGCGACGGTGTCGGCCTCGATCCGCACGTCGATCCCCAAGCCGCCCTTGGTGGTGATCAGCCCCGTGGCGTTCCCCACGCTGCCGGGCAGGTGGAACGAGGCGATGTCCACGAACACGCTGTCGTGGGAGACCGCGATGTCGCCACGTAAGTCGCGGATCAAGAACGGCGGATCGGACTCATCCACATCGAGCTTGGCGATGGTGAAGCGCACCCCCGCACTGTCGGGATGGTTCAGCCGCACGGCCGGCAGCACGATGCCGAGTCCGGTCCAATGGCGGACCCGCACGAACCCACCGCCCGTGACCGCATCGATGTCCACGTCCGTACGCGCGAGCTCGGCCGCGATCGCGCTGTCGCGCGCCGTGCCACGGAGCGCGGCATCGGGTACCCAGGGCTCGGTCCACTTGAACTCCCCGCCGCGCACGCGCACGCTGTCGAGCAACACGAAATCACCGAAGCGTCGTCCCGTGGCCACACGCGTCGGCACGGTCCGCGCTTTCACCAGCCGCTTGTACGTCCACTCGCCGGTGGAGTCCTTGCGCAGATGCAGATACGGACGTTCGACGGTGAGCCCACGCAGGGAGATCCGACGATCGAAGAGATCGGCGATGTCGTACGCGGCCGTGATCGGTCCCGTGGCCACCACGACGGAGTCATCCGCATCGCGGATCTCCAGCGAGTCGAGTGTGAGGCCGCTCCAGAGCGACCCACGGATGGCGCCAAGATGGACCGCGCCGTTGATGCGGCCGGCCACCAGCGCTTCGACCCGGCCGCGGAGCATCGAACGGCCGCTGTCGGTCGAGATGTACACGACGGCCACCCCCAC
Source organism: Gemmatimonadaceae bacterium (assembly GCA_040374005.1). Taxonomy (GTDB): domain Bacteria; phylum Gemmatimonadota; class Gemmatimonadetes; order Gemmatimonadales; family Gemmatimonadaceae; genus DASRAP01. The sequence continues at coordinate 1,548 of JBEIVF010000032.1, forward strand.
GACGACCGCCGCCAGCATGAGCGTGATGGCAGCGCTGAGGAGCACGGCGGTCCGACGACGCATGGCCATCTAGAACGCCTGTCCGATGGCGAACGCGAACCGCAATCGCTGCCGCACCGCGCCCGGATTGAAATCCGTCGGACACGAGCCGGACAGTTGCGTGGGCTGTACGCCGGGCACCCCGATGCCAACGACCGGGAGCGTGTTCCCGGGACTCACACAGTAGAGCTGCCCGCCGGAGAGGATGGGCGTGTCGTAGTAGGCCGCGCCACTGCGGGCGGGGTAGCGGTTGTAGGCCACATCGAGGCGCAGCACGCCGAAGGGCGTGTTCACGCGGAAGCCCACCCCTGGCGTCACCTTGAGCCCTTGGAAGCGATCCTCCTCCTGCGCGGCCCCGGCGGTCCACAGCTCGCCCGCATCCGCAAAGAGGGTCCACGAGAGTTGCTGCTCGAGGACTGGGAACGGCAGGCGCAGCTCGACATTGCCCACGACCAGGGCATTGCCGCCGGTCGGCACCGGTCGATCGATCGGCGACGCGCTCCGCGCACGGAAGAACACCGTCTCCGTCGTCGAGATCGGCCCGGTGCGGCCAGCCACCCGCACGGTGTCGTAGCCCCGCGCGATGTACAGCTTCGGACCCAAGTCGCTTTGCTCGAACCCGCGCACGGATGTGGGGCCACCGGCGAACAAGCGCTCCTGCTGCGGGACGAGTGAGGCATTGCCTCGGAAGTTCGGACCCGTCACGATGCCTACGCGGCCGCGGATCGCGAGCACCACCCCGCGGCGCAACGTGCGGTACAAGGCCATGTCGGCCGTGCCGCGCACGAACTCCACGGTCGGATCGGACCCGAACCGCTCGTTCGCCGTGCGGAAGTCCATGCGGAGCACACCACCGTTCGTCGGATTGGCCGAGTTGTCGGACCAATCCTGCGTGAGCGCGAGCCCCGCGACCGCCAAGCGACGATTCCGCAGCAACAGGTCGCGATCGGCCTCGGTGCACGCGCTCTGGAGCGCGCAGAAGACGGCGGGCTGGGCCTCGGTGCGGCCCAGTTCCAGCTGATACGTGGACGACAGCGTGGCGCGGCCCTGCACGCGCGTGGCGTTCATCACGAGCCCGAGCGGCGTCTCACGCAAGAAGGCGTTGAACTCCGAGCGGCGCTCCGAATACACCGTGAGGCTCGGCCGAAAACTCCAGAATCGGTCGACCCCTGATGACGCGAGGCTCAGACCCGTGTAGTAATTCAGTCGATCGCTGTACGGGTCGTCGCGGAGCGTCGGGCACAAGCCTGGCGCCCCACCGAGCGGACGGCCGATCCCGATCTTGGAGAGCCGGCCCCGGGCTTCGAACCGTCGCGCGCGCCCGAAGAGATTGGCGTCCGTGAACTGCCCCTCGGTGCGGAAACAGTCGAGCGTGCCGTAGCCACCGCCCAGCTGCGACGACCGCGTCAGCCCTTCGGTGAGCGCGATCCGCACCCCCACCAACGAGTCGCCGGGCGGGGTGACATTCGCCGAATCCACATCCACCGCCACCACGCTGAACAGATCGGTCTGGTACAGCGAGCGTTTAGCCCGCTCGAGGTCCGACTCGCGGTACAGATCCCCGGCCCGCACGCCGATCAGCCGACGGATCACCGCATCCGACACCTCACGCTTGCCGGGGTCGATCGACGTCACGTCGAGGGTGAGATCGCCGATCGAGGCCCGCGTCCCGGGAGCCACGTCGATCTCGACCATCGCGGAATGCGCGGCGGTATCCGTGGCGAAGTAGAAGAACACCTCGGCCGACGGATAGCCCCCGTCGCGCAAGCGCCGCGTCAGCGTGTCGATGGACGCCTGCAACGCGTACTTGTCGAAGGGGCTGCCCTGCCGGAGCGGCAACTGCGCCGTGAGACGGCGCCGCTCGGGGATCGCGTCCAGCCCCAGCACGCGCAACGTGTCCACGAGGGTAGGCAACCCCTCGGTGATCGCGAACTGCACGGCCACCGCGCCCTCATCCAACCGTGTCACGGTGGTGTCCACCGCCACCGACGTGTAGCCGTGGTTGCGGTAGAAGATCATGAGCCGGAACCGGTCGTTCGTCAGCGAATCGCTGACGAAGCACCGCTTGGTCCCGAAGAAGCGGATCCAGCGCTTGGTCCAGGACGAGGCGGTGGTCACCACGCCGTTGGCCAACTGGGCGTTGGTGAAGGCGCGGTTCCCCGTGAACGTCAGCTTCCTCACCTCGAGGTCGCTTCGCGAATCGCACGTCAGACTCTGCGCACCAGCGAGCGCCGGTGCGATGGCGAACATCGCCGCCATCAGCCGGACGCTCCAGCGCTTCACGAGGCCTGCTCCACTGGGGTCACGGTCATCGAATAAGGACGAAACAGAGGCCCACCATGCAACCCCCTGGCGGGGCGCCCCGATCGTCCATCACTCACTCTGACCGAAGATCGCCAGATTCGAGCTGTGGCCCGGGTTCACCTTCTTCTCGGGATACACATAATGCACCGCCTGGTTCACCGCCGTCGCCGCCTCCGCGAACCCGCACGCGATCAGCTTCAGTTTGCCGGGATACGTGGTGATGTCGCCCGCCGCGTACACGCCCGGGCGCCCCGTCTCCATCTGCGAGTTCACGACCAGCTCGTCCTTCTCCAACCGGAGTCCCCACTCGGCCATCGGCCCCAGATCGCTGACGAAGCCCAGCATCGGCAGGACCACGTCGGCCGTCACCCGCGTCGTCGTCTTGGCCTTGATGTCCTTGAGCTCGATGGCGTCGAAGCGGTCGCCGATCGAGTGGATGTCCGCCAACTCGTGGAAGGGCATGACCCGGCACCGCCCCGCCGCGGCCGCGGCCTGCACCTCGGCCACCGTCGCGTCGTGCGCGCGGTAGCGATCACTGCGGTGCACCAGGGTCACGGACGCCGCGCGATCGAGCAACTGCGCCGTCCAGTCGAACGCCGAATCGCCGCCGCCGATGATCACCACATGCTTGCCGCGGAACACCTCGGGGTCCATCACACGGTCGTAGATGCCCTTCTCGTACCACGGCTCCGCACAGGCCTGCGGGAGCCGGCGCGGCGCGAAGGCGCCGATCCCCGCCGCCACGATCACCGAGCGCGTGGGGAACCGATCCGTCTCCGTCTCGAGCACGAAGTGCCCATCGGCATCGTGCAACGCGACCACCCGCTGATTGAGGTGGGCGGGTTGCTGGAATTGCGCGGCCTGCTCGCGCAGGTTGCGGACCAGATCCTTGGCCAAGACGCGCGGGAATCCCGCGACGTCGAAGATGAACTTCTCAGGGTACAGGGCAGCGAGCTGCCCGCCCAACTCGGGGAGCGCATCGACGATCTGGGCGCTGGCGCCGCGCATGCCGGCGTAGAAGAGCGCGAAGAGACCCGTGGGGCCTCCGCCGATGATCGTGATGTCGCGGATGTCGTGCGTTCGCATATGGGAAAATCGCCGGACGACAGAGGTTGAGGCAACGGCTGTCACCGGTCGTGTAGATTATTGGGATGATGATGAAGATCTATACCCGCACGGGGGACGAAGGCGACACCGGCCTGTTCGGCGGCGGCCGCGTCACCAAGGACCACCCGCGCGTCGAAGCCTACGGCGATATCGACGAACTCAATGCCGCCATCGGCATGGCCCGCGCCGTCGAACTCATGCCCCGCGTGGACGAAGTCCTCGCGCCCCTCCAGCGCGACCTGTTCGCGATCGGTGCCCTGTTGGCCACGCCCGATCGGGACAAGATGGCCGAACAGTTGGCCAAGGCCCGTATTGACGAGGAACGTATCGCGCAGCTCGAACGTGCCATTGACGAGGGCGACGCTGAGCTCGAGCCCCTCAGGGCGTTCATCATGCCCGGGGGCACCCCGAAGGCGGCCGCCCTGCACGTGGCGCGGACGGTCTGTCGGCGCGCCGAGCGCCGGGTGGTCGCGCTGGCCCACGACACCGAACTCCCGGGGCTCGTGACCATCTACCTCAATCGCCTCTCCGACCTGCTGTTCACGTTGGCGCGGGTGGCCAACGCCCGAGCGGGCGCCGGCGAGGTGACGTGGTAGCACCCACGGAGTCGTACGTCGCCGCGGGGTCGCGCATCGCGATCGCCCCGCGGCTCCTGTCGTCGCTCGCGGACCACCTCGACACCACCGCGCACCGAGTGGTGATCATCACCGACTCCAACGTCGGACCGTTGCATGCCGCCACCGCCGCGGCAGCGCTCGCCGCGCTCCACCCGGTGGTCCTGACCATGCCGGCCGGCGAGGAACACAAGACGCGCGCCACGTGGGCGCAGCTCACGGACGAACTGCTCGCGCTCGGCGCGGGGCGCGACACGGTGATCGTCGCGCTGGGCGGCGGCGTGGTGGGCGATGTGGCCGGCTTCGTCGCCGCGACGTATCTGCGGGGCGTGCCCGTGGTGCAGGTCCCCACCTCGCTCCTTGCGATGATCGACGCCGCCATCGGCGGGAAGACCGGCCTCGATGTGCCCGCCGGCAAGAACCTCGTGGGGGCGTTCCACGCGCCCGCCCTCATCGCCATCGACCCCACACTGCTCGCCACGTTGCCGGCGCGCGAGCTGCGCGCGGGGCTCGCCGAGGCGATCAAGCACGGTGTGATCCGCGACGCCGAGTACTTCGCCATGCTCCGCGAGGCCGCGCCGCTGCTGTCCGATCCGGCCAGTGCCGCGCGTGAGGCGATGCGGGGGCTGATCAGCCGCTCGGTGGCCATCAAGAGCGCCGTTGTGTCCAACGACCCGCGCGAGCAGGGCGAGCGCAAGATCCTGAACTTCGGGCACACCCTCGGGCACGCGATCGAAGCGGCGAGTGGCTATGCGCTCCGCCATGGCGAAGCGATCGCCATCGGCATGGTGCTCGAGGCCCGCCTCGGCGAAGCCCTCGGCGTGACCGCGGCTGGCACCAGCGCGGCGGTGCGCGATGCCGTTGAACGCGCGGGTCTGCCGTCGCACACCACGCTCGATGCGGCCGATCTCGTGGCGCGCACGGCCACCGATAAGAAGAAGACCGCCGGGCAGATCGAGTACGCGCTGCCCGCGCATATCGGCGCGTTCGATCGGTGGACCGTTCCGGTCCCCGACGAGACCGTTCTGACCGTCCTGCGCGCCCAATAGCATCATCGGTCGACGGCGCGGCGAGAGTTCTCCACACGGGAGCCGCACACGAAAAGCGCATGTAAGTCTAAGCCTGAGTAAGACTTAGCCTTCCAGCGCGAACACTGGTCGATCGTCCAGCATGTTGTCGCGCAAAGATTTGTGTTGACGTACGGGGTTCCCAGCCCTAACGTGGCCCTCCCGACAGAGCCCACCCGGTCGGAGTCTGCCCCGTCACCATTCGCAGGAACGGCTGAGGTTATGCAGAACGCAACTGCCGCGTCACGCACGACGACCGTCCGCCCGAGGCAGATCTCTCGCGCGGCCCCCGCCTCGGCGTTCGACCAGTACCTCCACGACATCCAGAAATTGCCGTTGATCAAGGATGCCGCCGAGGAGAAACGCCTCGCGCGTCTCGCCCAGCGTGGTGACACGGCCGCGGCCGACCAGCTGGTCACGTGCAACCTGCGGTTCGTGATCTCGTACGTGAAGAAGTACCAAGGGCACGGGCTCGACCTCAGCGAGCTCGTCGCCATCGGCAACGAGGGACTCCTCAAGGCCGTGCGCAAGTTCGACCCCGAGCAAGGCGTCAAGTTCATCTCGTACGCCGTGTGGTGGGTGCGCCAGGCCGTGCTCAAGGCGCTGGCCGAGCAAACGCGCTCCGTGCGCATCCCGCTCAATCAGAACTCGCAGCTGATCCGCTTGGCCAAGGCCGAGACGGTGTTGTCGCAGGTCTTGAAGCGTGATCCCACGGTGGACGAACTCGCGCGCGTGCTCGATGAGACCACGGCGCAGGTGCGGCACTCCAAGTCGATCTCGACCACCGAGGTGTCGCTCGATGCCCCCGTGGACCGCTCCGATCGTGAGGCGAGCTCCTTCGGCGAGCGCTTCGCCGGGCAGCAGAGCGAAGACATCGAAGACACCACCGATGCCAAGTTGATGAAGGAGTTCATCGGTCGGCTGTTCAAGCAGTACCTCACCCCACGCGAGCGGAAGATCCTCACGCTCTACTACGGCCTGCAACCCGGCGCCGAAGCCATGACGCTGGAGCGCATCGGCGTCTTGATGGGCGTGACCCGCGAGCGCGTGCGGCAGATCCGCGAACGGGCCTTCGACAAACTGCGCAACTCGCCTGACGGCGCGGCGCTCTCGGGGTTCTGGAACGTCGCCTGACCACCCGGCACGGTCAGGTGGACGGACGCGCGCGCGGGGGTGACCCGGCGCGCGCGTCGCGTATGCGGCTCTGACCGCCGGCCATCGCGCATCGGGCGTGGCCGTCGTATAGCTTGGTGCGCGTGTCGATTCCCGCCGCCCTCGTCGCCGAGCTCACCCGCATCGTAGGGCCCCGCCACATCCTCACGCGCGGGCCGTCGCTCATCGCGTACGAATCCGACGCCCTCCCCGGCTACCGCCAGCGACCCGCCCTCGCCGTGTTCCCTGGCACCCGCGACGAGACCATCGCGGTGGTGCGCGCGCTCGCCGCGCACGGCGCGCCCTTCGTGGCCCGCGGTGCGGGCACCGGACTCTCGGGCGGGGCCCTTGCCGGGGACGTCACGCTGCTCGGCCTCCAGCGCCTCAAGCGGATCATCCAGGTGGACGTGGAGGCGCGCACCGCCCTCGTCGAACCGGGCGTGGTCAACGCCACGCTGACCACGGCGGTGGCGCAATTCGGCGTGCACTACGCCCCCGACCCCTCGTCGCAGACCGCGTGCACGATCGGCGGCAATGTGGCGGAGAACGCGGGCGGGCCGCATTGCCTCAAGTACGGGGTCACGCTCAATCACGTGCTCGCGGCCACGGTGATCCTGCCCGATGGGAGCATCACCACGCTGCACGCGCCCACGACGGACGACGCCGGGCCTGATCTGCTGGGCGCGTTCGTCGGGAGCGAAGGCTGTTTCGGCGTGGCCCTTGATGTCACCGTGCGTCTCACGCCCGATCCCGAGGCGGTGCGCACGCTCCTCGCTGACTTCATGACGGTGGAGTCGGCCGCGCGCTGCACCACGGCCATCATCGCCGCCGGCATCGTGCCTGCTGCCTGCGAGTTGATGGACCAGCCGACCATCCGGGCGGTCGAGGCGTCCATCTACGCCGCAGGATACCCGCAAGATGCCGCCGCGGTGTTGCTCGTCGAGGTCGATGGCAGTGCCGCGGCCGTGCCCGCCGATGCGGCGATCATCGAACACCTCTGCCGCGAGCATGGCGCGCGCCAGGTGACGGTGGCCATCGACGGCGTGGATCGCGCACGCCTCTGGCAAGGGCGCAAGAAGGCCTTCGGCGCGATGGGCCGCGTGGCCCCGCATCTCGTGGTGCAGGACGCCGTCGTGCCGCGCTCACAGCTCGCCGACGTCCTCACGCGCATCGCCGAGATCGGCACCCGGCATCGGCTCACCGTGTGCAATGTGTTCCACGCGGGCGACGGCAATCTGCACCCCAACATCCCGTACGACGCCAACGACCCGGACGAATCCGCGCGCGTGCACGACGCGATGACCGAGATCATGGCGTTGTGCATCGCCGCCGGTGGCACGATCTCGGGGGAGCACGGCGTCGGCCTCGACAAGATCGGCTACATGGAGTCGCTCTTCACGGCCGACACGCTCGATGCCATGTGTCGGCTGCGCGGCGCGTTCGATCCCGAGCGGCGCGCGAATCCGGGGAAGGTGGTCCCCATCCATTCGTGTCGCGAGTGGCACGGACTCGCGCGCAGCGGCACCGACGCGCTGCCCATGCCGCCGGCGCCCGTGTTCCGCGCGCTGCCGCCGAGCGATGACGGCGTGATCGAGTACATCCCGTCGGATCTCACCATCACGGTGCAGGCGGGCGTGACGCTCGCCGAGTTGGATGCGATCACCGCGGCCTATGCCCAGTGGTGTCCGCTGCTCCCGTGGGGCGACGACACCGTCACGGTCGGCGAGGTCCTGCGCCGCGGCCTGCGAGGACCGGCCAACGCCGCGCTCGGCGCGCCGCGCGATCTCACGCGCGGCCTCACGCGTATCGATCAGCGCGGCGTGACCATCGTCGCCGGTGGCCGCGTAGTGAAGAACGTGGCGGGGTTCGACCTCACGCGCTTGGCGATCGGCGCGGGCGATGCGCTCGGCACCATCACGAGCGCCACGCTGCGGCTGCGGGCCAAGCCGGCGGTCCGCGCGGCGCTGGCGATCGCGTCCTCCGCCGCCGACCGCGCCGCGTGGCATGCGTTCGGCCGTGGGCCCTGCGCCCCACTGGCGGCCGAGGAGATCCCGGCGGCCGTCGCCGCCGAGCTCGGGTTCGCGGCGACGCCGCATCTCGTGGTATGGATCGGCGGGAACGAAGCGCATGTGGCCGCCACAGTCGCCGCGTTCGCGCGGGTGGGACCGGCGCATGCGCTGCCGGAGTCCGCGTGGCGTGTCGTGCGGGCGCGGGGCCCGTTCGTGCGTCCCGTCGCGCCTGCGTCCGACCCCGTGTGCGAGGCGCTGCGCGCGCGTGTGATCGCGGCGTTCGCTCCGCTCCGCCTCCCGGAGACCCATCATGGCTGAACCACTCGGCGCGCACACGCCACTTGCACGCGCGGCCGCAGGGCTCGACTCGTGCGTGCACTGCGGGTTCTGTCTGCCCGCCTGCCCCACGTATCTCGCGGTGGCCGACGAGAATGCCTCCCCGCGCGGACGGCTCGTGCTGATGCGCGCCGCGTTGGATGGCGAGGTGCGGCTCGACGACCCGGACATCACCGCCGCGCTCGACACGTGCTTGGGGTGCCGCGCGTGCGAGACGGCGTGCCCCTCCGGGGTGCCGTACGGCCAGCTCCTCGAAGCCACGCGCGAGACGCAGCGCGCGGTGCGTCCGATCCCGCGCGTGGGCCGCCTCGTGCTCGCGACGTTCGCGCGCCCGTCGCTCCTGCGTGTCGTGCTGGCCGCCGCGCGCCTGGTGCGGGTGACCGGCGTGGCACGCGTGTTGGCGCGACTCCCAGGCGCGCTCGGGACCCCGTTCGCGTTGCTGGCCTCCACGGTACGCGAGCGCGCAAGGCCGTACCGCCCCGCGGTGCCCGCTGGCGAGGACCGTCGGGCGACGGTCGCGTGCCTCACGGGGTGCGTCATGGAAGGGCTGTTCACGCCGGTGAACCGCGCCACGGAGCGCGTGTTGATGGTGAATGGCTACGCCCTCCGCCGGGCGCCGGCGCAGCAGTGTTGTGGTGCGCTCCACATCCACGCGGGCGATGCCGACACGGCGCGTCGTTTGGCGCGCACCAACATCGCGGCGTTCGAGGCGAGTGGTGCGGAGCTGATCGCGGTGAACTCGGCGGGCTGTGGCGCGATGCTCAAGGAGTACGGGCACGTGTTGCACGATGATCCGGCGTGGGCGGACCGCGCCGCCGCCTTCGCGGGGCGCGTGCGCGACGTGAGCGAGCTGTTGGCCGCGGCGGGGCCTCGGCCGTCGCGCGGCGAAACGCGCCGGGTGACCTATGACGCGCCGTGTCACTTGCAGCATGCGCAGCGCGTGGTCACGCCGCCGCTGGCGGTGCTCGGCGCGATCGGGGGCGCCGCGTTGGTGCCGCTCGCCGGGAGCGATCAGTGCTGCGGGAGCGCGGGCATCTACAACCTGCTCGAGCCCGAGACGGCCGACGCGGTGCTGGCGCCCAAGTTGGACGCGATCGCGGCGACCGGGGCGGAGGTCGTGGTGACGGGGAACCCCGGGTGCTTGATGCAGATCGGCGGCGGGTTGGTCCGCGCCGGGGCCACGACCGTGGCGCGTCATCCCATCGAATTGCTCGATGCTGGGTATGCGCGGGAGTACTGAGTGGCGTGACCGGCCGGTGACGGCAGTGTCGGCACGCACGTCGGCGCCAGTGGTGGCGGCCCTGTGGCCCGGGCGTTTAGTTGAGCGTATGACATGGTCCTGCTCGGCGACCGGCCGCGTGCCGCGCCCTTCCGCCCCATGAGCGTCGCCCCGCGCGACACGCTCATCGTGGGTGGACGCACGGTCGCGCTCATCTACGAGGACGCCTCCCGTGAGTACGAGGCGTTGCACCAGCAGTGTGGTGTGATCCGGCGGGATGAACGCGCACGCTGGACGTTCACCGGTGCGAAGGCCGCGTTGACGCTGGGTGGACTCGTCACCAACGATGTGGAGGCGCTCGCCCCTGGCGCTGGGTGCTATGCGGCGGCCCTCACGGCGAAAGGCAAGATCATCGCGGATGTGCGCATCATGCGCCGCGCCGATGATTTCCTCGTCGACGTGGCCGCGCGCGCGACGGTGGGCTGGGGCGAGATGGTGCGCAAGTACGTGAACCCGCGCTTGGCCCGCTACACCGACCTCTCGGAGCAGACGGGATGCCTCGGGGCGTACGGTCCGCGCGCGATCGCGATCCTCGCGCGCCTCGGCGCTGGGGAGGTGACCGACCTGCAGCAGTTAGCGCCGTACCATCATGTGACGACCACGGTCGCAGGCGTCCCGGCGCTCGTGGTGCGCAGTCCTGATTACGGCGTGACCGGATTCGATTGCATCGTCAGTGCGGCGGACGCGGACCCCCTGTTCCACGCCCTGATCGACGCGGGCGCGCGCGCCGTCGGCCTCGCGGCCGCGGACATCGCACGGGTCGAAGCGGGCCGCCCCGAATGGGGGATCGACATGGACGACACGACGATCCCGCAGGAAGCGAACTTCGACGCGCTGCACGCGATCTCATACACCAAGGGCTGCTATACGGGCCAGGAAGTGGTGGCACGCCTGCATTTCCGGGGCCACGTCAACAAGTATCTGCGCGGCCTCGTTGCGCCGCATGCGCTGGCACCGCACGCCATCGTCGTCACCGACGACGGCAAGGAGGTGGGCGACGTGCGCTCCAGTGTGGTGTCGCCGCACGTGGGTCCGATCGCGATCGCGATGTTGCGGCGCGAGTTGCAGGACGGTGACGAGGTGATCGTGCGCTCGGGTGAGGTGGAGCACGTGGCGACGGTCGTGGCGCTGGGGGCGCAGTAGCACGAGTGGCACGAGAAGCACGAGAGGCACGAGAGGCACGGGTGAGCTCGTGATCTTCGGGCGACGCTGGCTCTGGGTCGGTGTGGGCGCGATGCTCTTCGCCGGGGGGCTCTCGGCGCAGTCGCTGGACGCGCTGATGGCGCGGGGGCGGGCACAGCTGGATTCGGGGAAGGCCGACGCGGCGATCAGCACCTTCGAGCTCGCGATCACGCGCGACGACCGTCACGTGCCGGCCTACTTGTCACTGGCGATGGCCATCGGTGCGGCGGCGCCTGAGGCCAATGTGCTCCGACTGCCGTTCCTTGCGCGGCGCGTCCGTGCGGCGCTGGAGCGTGTGATCGAGCTCGATCCGAGCAGCGTCGAGGCACGCTACGGGCTCGTGCAGTACTACCTCCAGGCCCCCAGCGTCTTCGGCGGCAGCGTGGAGAAGGCGCGCATCCACGCCGGTGCGATGATGCGCCTGCTCCCCGCGCGCGGCCACATCGCGCAGGGGCAGATCGCGCGTAAGCTCGGCGACACCGCGACCTACGAGCGCGAACTGCGCAGTGCGATGCGCGTGGCCCCCGACAGCTTTGCCGCCTTCTCGCACTTCGCAGGCCACTTGGCCAGCACGAAGCGCGGCCCCGAGAGCATCCAGTTGCTCGAAGGATTCATCGCCACGCACCCCGACCACGCGATCGCGCTCTATTCGTACGGCCGCCTCGCGCTCCGCACCGGTCTCGCGACGGAGCGCGCCATCACTGCCGTCGAGCGGATCCGCACGCTCCCCGCACCGACGACACCGGATCTGAACCGGCCGACGACGGCGCGGGTGGAGGCGCTACTGCGGGCGGTGCGGGGGAGCCCCCCCCCCCCCCCGGAGCACCAGAGGCACGGGACGCCCCCAAACCACCCAACCCCGGAAGCCCCACCC
>JBEIVF010000230.1:0-2996 GCA_040374005.1 Gemmatimonadaceae bacterium
CGTTCTCGCTCGACCCGATGCTCTCGGCCTACTGGCCGGATCCGGAGATCGAGGACGAGGCGCGTCGCAATCCGATCTCACGGTTGCTGGTGAAGTTCAATCGATGGTTCGACCGCCAAGCGCTACGCTACACGCGCATGATCGGGTGGGCGCTGGATCATCGCTTCTCGATGGCGGTCTTGGCGATCGGTTCCTTCGTCGGGGCCATCTGGTTGCAGGGAACGTTCGGCGGGTTCGGTTTCGTGCCCGTGTCGGATCGCTCCGAGATGACCATCGAAGTGGAGACACCGCCGGGATCGAACGTGGCGTACACGCGCCTCAAGGTGGAGGAGGCGGTGCGCATCGTGTCCAAGCACTCGGAGGTCGCCTACACCTTCGCGACGATCGGCAGTGCGTCGACCGACATGGGGGGCAGCGGATCGGCCGGCTCGGTGGACAAGGCCCAGGTCTATGTGCGGATGATCCCCAAGTCGCAGCGCTCGCGCTCGCAGGACGAGTTCGGTGCGGTGGTGCGACCAGAGATCGCGCAGATGGGTGGCGCGACGACCGCTGTCTACACCTCCGGGTTCGGTGGCGCGCGCAAGCAGATCGAAGTGCAGATCCGTGGCTCCGATGCGCGGCAGCTGCAAGAGATCGCCGAGCGCCTGCGGGACTCGGTGCGCACCGTGGATGGCGCCGTGGACGTCGGATTGTCCACCAAGGGGCAGAAGCCCGAACTCGATGTGGCACTGGACCGGGGCCTCGCCGGATCACTCGGCATCAGTGTGGCGCAGGTCGCCCAGGCGTTGCGTCCGGCCTTCGCCGGCCTCGACGCGGGTGACTGGGTGGATCCCTCAGGGGAGACGCGTGATGTGGTCGTGCGCCTCGATCCAGCCGCGCGGCAACGCGTGACCGATCTGGAGCGGATGCCACTGGTCCTCCCGTCTCCGACGGGCGGTGCGCCATCGGTGATGCCGCTCGGGCAGATCGCGACGGTGACGCAGGGCCTAGGCCCCGCGATCATCCAGCACCTCGATCGGGACAACGTCGTGAGCGTGCAGGCCAACACGTCGGGGCGCTCGTTGGGTGAGGTGTCGAACGATATCCAACGCTTCATCGACCGGACCGCGCTGCCGGCGGGCTACACGATCACGCAGGGCGGCGAAGTGGCCGACCAGCAGGACGTGTTCGCCAGCATCCTCTCGGCGCTCGGCCTCGCGGTGATGTTGATGTACTTCATCCTCGTGATGCAGTTCGGGTCGTTCCTCGACCCCATCGCGATCATGATCTCGCTGCCGCTGTCGTTGATCGGCGTGGTGCTCGCGCTCCTGCTCACGGGCAGCACGCTCAACATCATGTCGATGATCGGGGTCATCCTGCTGATGGGCATCGTGGCCAAGAACGCCATCCTGCTCATCGACTTCGCCAAGTGGGGGCAGGAGCAGGGGATGCCGCGGCGCGACGCGATCATCGAGGCCGGCCGCGTCCGCTTGCGGCCGATCATGATGACGACGCTCGCACTCATCGCGGGCATGATCCCCGTGTCCCTCGGGCTCGGTGAGGGCGCCGACTTCCGGGCGCCGCTCGGGCGCGCCGTGATCGGTGGCGTGATCACCAGCACCTTCCTCACGTTGCTCGTGATCCCGACGATCTACGAGACGCTGGACGATCTCCGCTTGTGGACCCGCCGGAAGCTCGGCGTGCGCGAGCGGCCCAAGACGGGCGAGTACACGATCCCCGAGTTGGCCGCGGGGGACTGACCGCGCGCTACGAAGACCGTTCGACCGCCGCGGCGTGGAGCAGGGCCTGCTAGGCCTGCTCCACGTGCGCGGCGGTCGTTCGTACATTCCCGATCGCGAGACGCAACACGATGCGATCGTGCACCGACGTGTGCGACAACAGCACCGCGCCACTCGCATTGACGCGCGCCAGGATGCGCCGGTTGAGCTCGTCGGCGTCGGTGGGCGACATCCCTGCGGGGGCATACCGCACGCACACCAGTGAGAAGTCCACCGGCGCGACGACGCTCCAGTCCGGCGTCGCCGTGATGCGCGCCGCGAAGTCACGCGCCATGGCGTTGTGCGCGCGGATCCGCTCCGCGAGCCCCTCGGCGCCGAACGCCCGCAACACCATCCACAACTTGAGCGCGCGGAACGGGCGCCCCAGCTGATAGCCGACATCATGGTAGTCGAGCCCCGCGCCGGACGTGGTGCGCAGATACTCCGGCACCAACGTGAACGCGCGACGCAACGCATCCGGCCGCCGCACCCATAACGCCGAGCACCCCACCGGGGTGAACAGCCACTTGTGCGGATTCACCACCAGCGAGTCAGCGCCCTCGACCCCCGCGAGCACCCCACGGAGTTCGGGCGCCACGGCCACGGCGCCTGCGTACGCGGCATCCACGTGCAACCACAGCCCTTCGCGCGCGGTGATCGCCGCGATCGCGGGCACCGGGTCCACACTCGCCACGCCCGTGGTGCCGGCCGTAGCCACCACCGCGAGCGGGCGATATCCTGCCGCGCGATCCTCCGCGATGCGCGCCTCGAGCACGTCGGTGCGCATCCGGAACACAGCATCCACGGGGATCTTCACCAAGTTCTCGTGGCCGAGGCCGAGCACCATCACGGCTTTGTCCACGGACGAGTGCGCGAGCTCGGAGCAATACACGCGGAGCCGTGGCAGGTCCGTGCGCCCGGCGAGCCCACGGCCGCGCACATTGAGCGACGGATCGGCCTCGCGCGCGGCGGCGAGCGCGAGCAGCGTGGACGTGGATGCCGTGTCGGTGAGTTGTCCGAACCACTCACCTTCGAGCCCGAGCAACTGCGCAAGCCACCGCACGGTGACCTGTTCCAGCTCGGTCGCAGCGGGTGACGTGGCCCAGATCATCCCGTTCACATTGAGCGCTGTCGCCATCAGTTCGGCGAGCATCCCCGGTACGGACGCTGTGATCGAGAAGTAGCCGAAGAACCCCGGGTGCTGCCAATGGGTGATGCCGGGCATCAACACGTGATGCA
>JBEIVF010000202.1:0-3726 GCA_040374005.1 Gemmatimonadaceae bacterium
GAGTTCAACTGCCGCTTCGGTGATCCAGAGACGCAGGCGGTGTTACCGCTGCTCGAGGGCTCCCTGCTCGAGACCATGCTCTGTGTCGCGCGCGATGAGCCACTCAACGCGCTGCCGCCACTGGGATGGAACGGTCGCTCCGCCGTCACGACCGTGGTCGCCGCCGAAGGATACCCGGCCAAGCTGCGCACCGGTGATCGCCTCACGCTGCCCGCGGACACCGCCGAGCAGATGGTCTTCCACGCGGGCACCGCGCGCGCGGCCGATGGATCGTTGGTCACGGCGGGTGGACGCGTGGTTGCCGTGACGGCCGTCAGCGAGCGCTTCCATGCGGCGCAGCACGCGAGTCGCGATGGCGCGGCCGCCGTGCAGTTCGCGGGTCGGCAGTTCCGCGATGATATCGGCTGGCGCGAAGCGGCGCGGAGTGCCTGAGCTTCCCGAGACCGAGACGATCGCGCGCGATCTCGACCGCGCGATCCGCGGGGCCCGCATCACGGCAGTGACCGTCCCCCGCGCGGATGTGCTGCGCGCGGCGACCGCGCGCGTGTTCCAGCGGGCGCTCACGGGCGCGACGATCACCACGGTGACCCGGCGCGCGAAGTCGGTGGTCGTGCAGCTGGGACGTGACCACCACCTCGTCGTGACGCCACGCTTCACCGGCGCGCTGCTCATCGGCGCACCGCTCGCCGCACCGGACGCGTACGATGCCATTCGCTTCGCACTCGCCGACGGCCGTCAGCTCCGGTATCGCGATGTGCGTCGCCTCGGCACGGTCACGCTCTTGGGCGGCGCGACGTACGCGGCGTGGAGCGAGGGGCTAGGGCCCGAACCGCTCGACCCCGCGTTGACCGCCGCACAGTTCGTGGCCATCGTGCAGGGGTCTCGTCGCGCGGTGAAGACCATCCTCATGGACCAACGGCGTCTCGCCGGGATCGGCAACATCTACGCCACCGAGGCGCTCTGGCACGCACGCATCGCGCCCGCGCGCGCCGGCGCCAGTTTGTCCGCCGCGGCGATCATACGGGTGTTCAGTGCGTTGCGTACGATCCTCCCGGCGGCGATCGCCGCGCGCGGCACGACCTTCCGGGACTACCAAGACGCGCACGGTGGGCGCGGCGGCTACGCCGAACAGCTCCAGGCGTACGGCCGCGCCGGATTCCCCTGCCCGCGATGTGCCACGCTCCTGGCCACCGATCACACGCTCGAGGGGCGTCGGTCAGTGTACTGCCCGCGGTGCCAGCGATGAGTCGCCGCCGCCGCGCCCGGTCCACCACCGCTGACATCGAAGCGCGCGTCGTGCGCCTGCGCGAGCAGGTGCGCCAAGACGCGCACGACCGCCCCGGCGTGTACTGGATGGAATCGCCCACCGGCGAGATCGTGTACGTCGGGAAGTCCAAGCAACTGCGCACCCGGCTGCTGGGCTACTTCCGCGCCGAGTTCCCGAAGGACAAGAGCGCGCGCATCATCCGTGAAGCCAGCACGTTGCACTGGGAGTACCTCCCCAGCGAGTTCTCGGCGCTCCTCGAAGAACTGCGCCGCATCAAGCTGTGGCGGCCGCGCTACAACGTGATGATGAAGCGCGATGCGCGGCACTACGCCTTCGTGCGCATCGCCCCGGGCCCCGCGCCGCGGTTCCAAGTGATGCGCGGCGCGGGCGCCGACGAACGCTCGGTGTACTACGGGCCGTTCAACGGCGCGCGACAACTCGAGGAGGCGCTCCGTGAGCTCAACGACGCCCTCTCGCTGCGCGATTGCCGGCTCGACCAGCCCATGCACTTCGCCGATCAGCACGAGCTGCCCGTGGTGCCCTCGCGCACGCCCGGCTGCATCCGCTACGAGATCGGTCGCTGCCTCGGCCCCTGCGTGGCGGCCACCACCGAGCGCGCGTACCTCGATCGCTTCGCGCTCGCGCGCGACTTCTTGGAAGGGCGTCACGAGCTCCCCATCAGCACGTTGCGCGAGTCGATGGAGGCACTGAGCGCCGAGTTGGCGTTCGAGCGCGCGGGGCATCTGCGCGACAAGATCGTGCGCCTCGAGTCGCTGCGCGATCAGTTCGCGCGCCTTCGCTTTGCCGTGGAACAACTGAGCTTCGTGTACGAGATTCCCGGGCTCGACGATCAGGACCGCGTCTACATCATCCGCCGCGGACGGATCCGCGCCGAGCTCCCCGCACCGCGCACACCGGAGGAGCGCCAAGCGCTCGACGCCACAGTGGCCGAGATCTTCTCCCCGCCGGAGCGCGCCACGGCCACGGTGCCGGCGCACGAGATCGACGAGCTGCTGCTGATCGCCAGTTGGTTCCGTAAATTCCCGCACGAGCACGCCCGCACGCGGGTGCCCACGTCAAGCGCGGTCGTGTAGGCGCTACGGCGCCAGCTCGATCAACCGCGCCTCGGCGCGGCCATCGGCGATCGTCAGCCGCGCCACACTGGGCAACAACGAGAAGCGACGCGCGCCCGCCGCGCCGGGATTCACAACGAGGCGCCCGTCGGCCGCGCGGTGGATCACCTGACGATGCGTGTGGCCGTAGACGATCACATCGGCGGCGTATGCCCCGAGCAGCGCCTCGGGGCGCGGACGGCCGAGCTCATGGCCGTGACTCACGTGGATGCGCAGCCCGCCGAGCGCGATATCAAGCGCCTCGCGGAGCCCCGGCACCCCTGGCGGATCGGTGTTGCCGAACACGGCCATCACTGGCGCGATGAGGCCGAGCTCCATGAGGATGTCGCTGCCACCCACGTCACCGGCGTGGAGGATGAGCTCGACACCTTCGAGTGCGGGGTGCACATCGGCGCGGAGCATCCCGTGCGTATCGGAGATCAGCCCGATCTCCATCACACGATCGCGTCGAGGTCCTCGCCGCCCCAGCGGGGCACGAGGGTCTGTGGCACGTCGAGCTGATCGAGCACGCGCGCCACCACGAAGTCCACTAATTGCGGGATACCCGCAGGACGATGGTAGAACCCCGGCGCCGCGGGGAGCACGACGGCCCCCGCGTGCGTCACGCGCAACATGTTCTCGAGGTGGATGGCACTGAGCGGCGTCTCGCGCGTCACCATCACGAGCTTGCGGCGCTCTTTGAGCGTGACGTCGGCGGCCCGCTCCACGAGTGACCGCGACGTACCGGCCGCGATGGACGCCAGCGTGCCCATCGAGCACGGGCAGATGACCATGCCGCGCGTGCGCGCCGAGCCCGACGCCGGGGCCGCGCCGCGATCGCGATCGTCGTACACGGTCACCCACGTGTCGAACGCGGCGGCGCCGACCACGGCGCGGAGCGTGCCGATGTCACTGACATCACTCTCCGTCTCGAGCAACCGGAACCCGTGGCTCGACACGATCAGCCACACCGGGACCTCAGCGGCCACCAACTGCTGGAGCAAGCGGATGCCGTAGGGCGCCCCACTGGCTCCTGTGATGGCGAACACCACTGGCAACGCGCTCACGCGATCACCCGCTCCACCAAGAGGATGCTGCCGAACAGCAGCGAGATACGTCCGTTCATCGCGAAGAAAGCCGCGTCGAGGCGCGCGAGATCACCGTGCCACACCAACCGATGCTCCCACGCGAGGAGCAGCGCCATCGCGCCCAACGCCAGCGCCCAACCCGGTGTGGCCAGCAATACCGAACCCGCCGCACCCAACAGCACCACCGCGAGGAGATGTAACGCGCGCGACGCCCACAACGATCCCGGCACCCCGAAGCGCGCGGGGATCGAGTGGAGCC
>JBEIVF010000267.1:0-2485 GCA_040374005.1 Gemmatimonadaceae bacterium
CCGCAACACGACGTTCATTGCGGCCGGACTTTTCTTGGCCCTCGCCTACGTGGTCACCAAGGCCATGCCGCTCGGCATGATGCGCCCTGATGGCACCATGTACTCCGACCTCGGCCCGTGGTTCGCCGTCGTCGCGGGGTCGCTCGCCGGTATCGCGATCGGCCTCGTCACGGAGTACTACACGGCCGGCAAGCCGGTCATGAAGATCGCCGAGTCGTCCAACACGGGTGCGGCGACGAACATCATCGCGGGTCTCGCGATCGGGATGGAGAGCACCATCGTCCCCGTCCTGCTCATCTGCGTCGCCACGTGGTCGGCCTTCACGTTCGCCGGCCTGTACGGCGTCGCGATCGCGTCGGTCGGCATGCTCGCCACGGTCGGTGTCACGATGTCGGTGGACGCGTATGGTCCGATCGCTGACAACGCCGGTGGCATCGCCGAGATGAGCCACTTGGGCCCCGAGGTCCGCAAGATCACCGACGGCCTCGACGCGCTCGGCAACACGACGGCCGCGATCGGCAAGGGCTTCGCGATCGGGTCGGCCGCCCTCACCGCGCTCGCGCTGTTCAGTGCGTACGCGTCGGCCGTGGGCCTGCAGCAGACCGGCCTCAACATCATCGATCCGAAGGTCGTGATCGGCATGTTCATCGGTGGCGTGATGCCGTTCTTCGTTGGTGCCAGCACGATGACGGCCGTCGGCCGCGCCGCGCAGGGCATGGTCGAAGAAGTGCGTCGTCAGTTCCGCGAGATCCCGGGCCTCCTCGAAGGCAAGGAAGGCGTGGAGCCGGATTCAGCGCGTTGCGTTGATATCTCCACGACCGCGGCACTCAAGGAGATGATCGTCCCGGGGGTCGTGTCGGTCGCGCTCCCGATCGTCGTCGGCAAGGTGTTCGGCATCGAGATGCTCGGCGGCTTGCTCGCAGGCGCCACGGTGACCGGCGTGATGATGGCCTTGTTCATGGCCAACGCCGGTGGCGCGTGGGACAACGCCAAGAAGGCTATCGAAGGCGGCATCCATGGCGGCAAGGGTTCGCCCGCCCACAAGGCCGCCGTCGTTGGCGACACCGTTGGCGATCCGTTCAAGGACACCAGCGGGCCGGCGATGAACATCCTTATCAAGCTGATGAGCGTCGTGAGCTTGGTCTTGGCGCCGTGGTTCATCGCGTGACGCTCATGCTTAAGTAGCACGAGAAGCACGCGTGGCACGAGAAGCCCGGGAGGGGGCGCCGAAGCGGCGCCCCCTTTTCGCGTCAGGGCTTGAGGGGGGTGCGGCTGCTCGTCAGGGCGCGGGGGGCGGCGATGACTCTTCGACGTAAGACGACTAGCATCCGCGTTACCTCGTCGGTTCGTGCTTCAAGCGTGGCGTGCTCATGGGCGGTCAGCACACCCAAGTCTGTCGCAAGGCGCAGGAAGTAGTCGAGCTCTCGCGCGGATCCTAGGGCGATTTGCAGGAACTGCGCGAACTGTGCGCCCGAGCCGCGGCCGCTTCCCTCAGCGAGGTTCGCAGGAATGGAGTGCGCGGCTCGCACCAACTGATGCGCCAGCGAGGGATGCTTTCGACGGATCGGCTCGATCACCGCGTACACCCGCAGCGTGAGCTCGTGGGACTTCCGCCAGACGGAAAGACTTCGATAAGGATGCATGCCCGAGTATGGCACACCACGGTGCGCCGACCACCACCCATTCACCGCGACCAAGTACATTTCACTGCAGCCCCGTGCTTCTCGTGCCACTCGTGCTTCTCGTGCTACTGCCCTGATGCTCTCCTTAGGTATCGTCGGACTCCCCAACGTCGGCAAATCGACGTTGTTCAATGCGCTGACCGCCGCCAAGGCGGAGGCTGCGAACTACCCGTTCTGTACCGTCGAGCCCAACGTGGGCATCGTCGAGGTGCCGGACCCACGGCTCGGGGCGCTGGCGAAGATCGTGCAGCCCAAGAAGACCGTGCCGGCCGTCGTGCAGTTCGTCGACATTGCCGGCCTCGTCCAAGGCGCCGCCACGGGTGAGGGCCTCGGCAACAAGTTCTTGGCCAACATCCGCGAGACCGACGCGATCGTGCATGTGGTGCGCTGCTTCGAGGACGCTGACGTCACGCACGTGATGGGCGGCGTGGATCCAGTGCGCGACCGCGAGGTGATCGAGCTCGAGCTCGCGTTGTCGGATCTCGCCGTCGTCGAGAAGCGCATCGACAAGGTGCGCCGAGCCGCCAAGTCGCACGATAAGGACGCGTTGGCGGAGCTCCCTGCCCTGGAGGCCGCCTTGGCGGCTCTGAGCGAAGGCAAGGGCATCTGGCGCGCTGGCTTGGCTGCCGAGCATAAGGAATGGCTGCGCGGGCTCCAGCTGCTCACGGCCAAGCCGATCCTCTACGCCGCCAACGTGCGCGACGAGGAGCTGTCCGGCGACGAGGGCCCGCACGTGCAGGCGCTGCGCGCCGCCATCGCCGCGTCGGACGAACCCGCCGAGGTCGTCACGTTCTCGGCCCGCA
>JBEIVF010000169.1:0-4494 GCA_040374005.1 Gemmatimonadaceae bacterium
ACGGGGACGTGGGCGACTAACCTTGTAGCGCAGCAGCGCCGCCGACGATCTCGGCGATTTCTTGCGTGATCTGCGCTTGGCGGGCGCGGTTGTAGTTGCGCTTGAGGAGCGTGAGCATGTCGCTCGCGTTGTCCGTGGCGCTCTTCATCGCCGTGCGGCGCGCGGCCTGCTCGGCGGCCACCGTTTCCACGAGGCCGCGGTAGACCGCGTTGCGCACGTAGGCGGGGAGCAACTCGGTCAGGATCGCGGACGCCGACGGGTACAGCAACCAATCGCGCTGCGCGGTGCCCTTGGCGGGTGGCTCGACGGGAAGGATCCGATCGGACACCGGCGGCATCGACAACGCCGACTGGAACTTGGAGCGCACCACATAGACGGCATCGAGCTCACCGGCGATGAACTGCGCCATCAGACTGTTGACCAGCGAGGCCGCATCGCCGGCCGTCGGACGGTCGGTGATGTCCGTGCGCTGCGTGAGCACGGGACGGCCCACGTACTTGAAGTAGCCGATGCCCTTGCGGCCGACAACGTGCGCTTCGACCTGCGTTCCCGCGGCTTCGAGGCGCGTGATCAGATGCCGCGCTTCCTTGATCAGGTTGGCGTTGAACGCACCCGCCAAGCCGCGATTGGACGTCAGCAACAAGACCGCGGCCCGCTTCTCCTGCGCCGGCTGCCGGAGCAACGGGAACTGGTCAGCCAGATCCGGGGCGAACAGGTCCGCGATCACCGCCCGCAACGCCTCCGCATACGGACGCGCGGCGTGCATGCGATCAGTGGCCCGCTTCATCTTGGAGGTCGCCACCATCTCCATCGTGCGCGTGATCTTGCGCGTATTTTCGACCGACTTGATGCGACCCTTTAACTCTCTGCCTTTAGCCATGGTGGCCTGCTAGAAGCACGAGAAGCACGGGTGGCACGAGAAGCACGAAACTCATCGTCATCTCGGTTACTTGCCGATCAACTGCTGGTAGGCCGCGATGCCGCGCTTGAGGTCGGCTTCGTTGTCCTTCGACAGCGCCTTCTCGGTGCGGATCTTGTCGCCGACCTGCGGGAACTGGGTCTTCATGAACTCCAGGAAGCCCTTCTCCCACTCGCGGACCTTGTTCACCGGGACCTCATCCAAGAAGCCGTTGGTCACGGCGTAGATGATCAACACCTGCGTGTCGACGGACATCGGCTCGAACTGGCCCTGCTTCAGGATCTCGACGGTCCGCGCACCGCGATCGAGCTGACGACGCGTGGTGGCGTCGAGGTCGGACGCGAACGCGGCGAATGCTTCGAGCTCGCGGTACTGCGCGAGGTCGAGACGGATGCGACCGGCGACCTGCTTCATGGCCTTGGTCTGTGCCGCACCACCGACGCGCGACACCGAGATGCCGACGTTCACGGCCGGACGCACACCGGCGTTGAACAGGTCGGCCTCGAGGAAGATCTGGCCGTCGGTGATCGAGATGACGTTGGTCGGGATGTACGCCGAGACGTCATTGGCCTGCGTTTCGATGATCGGGAGCGCGGTGAGCGACCCGCCCGGCTTGAAGATGGTCTTGTTGTCGACCACTTCGGCGTCTTCGCGGAGCTTCGCGGCGCGCTCGAGCAAACGGCTATGCAGATAGAACACGTCGCCCGGGTAGGCTTCGCGGCCCGGCGGACGGCGGAGCACGAGCGAGAGCTGACGGTACGCAGCAGCCTGCTTGGTGAGGTCGTCGTACACGCAGAGCGTGGCCTGCCCCTCGTGGTACATGAAGTACTCGGCCATCGCGCAGCCCGAGTACGGCGCGATGTACTGCATCGGCGCGGGGTCGGAGGCGCTGGCGGTGACGACGATCGTGTATTCCATCGCGCCGGCGGCGCGCAGCTTCTCGACGACCGACGCGACCGTGGACGCCTTCTGTCCGATCGCGACGTACACGCAGATCACGCCCTGCCCCTTCTGGTTCAGGATCGTGTCGAGCGCGATCGCCGTCTTGCCCGTGGAGCGGTCACCGATGATGAGCTCGCGCTGACCACGACCGATCGGGATCATGGCGTCGATGCTCTTGATGCCCGTCTGCATGGGCTCCTTCACCGGCTGACGCACGATGATGCCGGGGGCCTCGCTCTCGACCTTGCGCGACATCGTCGCGTTGATCGGGCCGAGTCCGTCGAGCGGGCGTCCGAGCGGATCGACGACGCGGCCGACGAGCGCCGGACCGACCGGCACTTCGAGCACGCGCGCCGTGCAGCGCACTTCGTCGCCTTCCTTGAGCGCGAGATAATCGCCCAAGATGACGGCGCCGATGTTGTCCTCTTCGAGGTTCAACGCGAGCGCCGTGACCTTGGCGCCCGTCGCCTTGACGGTGATCTCGAGCATCTCGCCGGCCATGGCCTTCTTGAGGCCGTAGATGCGCGCGATGCCGTCCTTGGCTTCGATGACAGTGCCGACGTCCTCGACGTTGAGCTGGTGCAGATCAGCCGCTTCGATCTCGCGGAGGAGGATGTCCTTGATCTCGCCGGGGCGAAGAATGGTATCGGAAGCCATGGGTCAGGTTGGCGTTCGGAAGTACAAAAGCAGGATGAGGCCGGAAAAGGCCTAGCTTGTGAAAATAGTCACAAAGGGGGCCGCAACCAAGGGCTGGGGCCCTGCGGTCGCCGGATCAGCCGAGGGAGCGGCTGCGGCCATCCACGAAACGCCGAACGAGGTCGACGGTCCGGAGCCGTGCGAGCGACTCGGGGCGGGCGCCGGTGACGCGCTCGGCCGTGGTCGCAAGATGCGACGCCGAAGCGAACCGCAGGACCTGGGCAACATCGGCCACATCGTAGCCCGGATTCTTGGCCAGTTCGGCGGCGGCCAGCACTCGAACTAAGTCCATGATGCGCTTGAGGTTGGGCCCATCGTTAGCGGCAAAGCGGCGGCTCAGATGCTCGCGGGTCATGCCCACCTGCTTGGCCACCGCGTCGGTCCTGATCGGCCGGCCGCCCTGCCCCACCAAGATGCCCCAGGTCCGGCGCTGGAGGTCACCGGTGAGCGCGAGCGCGGGTGGCGGCGCCACTAGGGCCAGCGCGAAACGTTGGGTGAACGCGTGCGCCAGGACGGTCTCGCGCAGACTCACCTCGTCCACGCCCTCAGCGAGCACATCGGCGAACTCGAGGGCCACGCAGCGCGCGATGGCCGGTCCATCGCTCCCGCGGTAGGGCGTCATGGCGACGAACGCCGTGGACGGGAACTCGGCGGCGAGGGCGGCGGCCCGCCAGGTGTCATCGCTGGCGTGACTGATGTCGAGGACGACGACGTCCACCAGGTCGCGATGGAAGACCTTGTCCAACTCCGCTGCGTTCTTGACGTTGACGACCTTGGCGCGGCGGCGCGGCAGCGCGTGCCGCACCGCGGCGCGGAACGGTTCGCGCGCGGTGCACACCACGACCTGTGGCGCGGCGCCGGTGACCTCGACGGGGGCGACGATTCGGCGCTGTGGCGACACGCGCTCAGGCCTCGGCGCTGGCGAGCGCGTGTGCTTGCCGGAGGACGACGCGCGCGTTGTCGTAGGCCAAGAGCCGCACCGCTTCGTCGAAGGGCGCCCAGCGGCAGGCCGTGATGCCCTCATCGGTCTGCGGGCAGGTGACGGCGTCGTCCGTTTCCATCAGGAAGAAGTGGCAGGTCTTGTGCACCACGCGCCCGCGGAACCGGAAGTGCCAGTCGATGCAGTCGAGCGAGGCGCGCACATTGACGGCGCGGAGGCCGGTCTCTTCCGCCACTTCACGGCAGGCCGCATCCTCCGGCGTCTCGCCGGCCTCGAGGTGTCCCTTGGGGAACCCCCAGTTGCGGTACGAGTCCCGGATGAGCAGGAAGTGCGGGATCCCCTCCACGCGGCGCATCACGACGCCGCCGGCTGAGGTCTCCTCCCGCGGGAGTGGGTCGGTCACGCCGCCTCGCTCTCGAGATCGGCGTTGCCTTCGATGAACTGCCGCACGACGGGATCGGTGGTGTGCTGGATCTCGTCCACGGTCCCCACCTGGCGCACGCGCCCCTCGTAGAGCATCGCGATGCGCGTGCCCACGCGGTAGGCGCTCTTCATGTCGTGCGTGATGACGATGCTGGTGACGCCGAGCGTCGTCTGCATGCGTTGCATCAGCGCGTCGATGACGGCGCTGGTGACGGGATCGAGCCCGGTGGTGGGCTCGTCGTACAGCAGATATTTGGGCTTGAGCGCAATGGCGCGGGCGATGCCGACGCGCTTGCGCATACCGCCCGAGAGCTCGGCCGGGAACTTGTGCATCACGTCGGGGAGATCGACGAGCTCGAGGGCTTCCGCGACCCGCTTATCGATCTCGCTGGTGGCCATGGTGCCGAGCTTGACCAGGCCCATGGCCACATTGTCGCGCACCGACAACGAGTCGAAGAGCGCGGCGAACTGGAACACGTAGCCGATGTGGCTGCGCAACTCGAAGAGGTCCGGTCGGCCGAGCGCCGGGACTTCGAGGCCGTCCACCTGCACCGAGCCGCTGTCGGGCTGCAGG
>JBEIVF010000145.1:0-5160 GCA_040374005.1 Gemmatimonadaceae bacterium
CGCCGCCACCACCCACGCCGACGGACACGACCTTCAATGCGAAGGGCCCGTATCAGCTGTTCATCGACATCCAGGGCCAGCAGTTTCCGCTCGCGATCGAGCTGTGGCAGGAAGAGGGCAAGTGGTTGGGCACCATCACCCCGCAGCAGATGGGCCCCGCGCCGCTCTCGTCGGTGAAGGTCGAAGGCCGCATCCTCACGCTCGGCGTGCCGTCGCCGCAGGGCGATGGCAGCACCGTCTACATGGAGCTCGAGGTCAAGGTCGACAACACGGTCGCTGGCTCGCTGAACATGCAGGGGCAGGGCTTCCCGATCGGCGGCAAGAAGGTCGTCAAGACCGCCGACAAGTAGTGCTGGGGGCTTAGTCCCCGCGGTACCGCACGCCACTCCGCCCGCTCTCCCTGACTTCCACTTCGTGGAGTGCGGGGAGGGCGGGCGTCAGTTTATCCCAGATCCACAGCGCGAGGTGCTCGCTGGTGGGATTCTCGAGCCCGGGCACGGTGTTGAGGTGCACGTGATCCAACTGCGCACGGAGGGGCGCCCACGCCGCCTCGATGTCCGCGAAGTCCATCACCCAGCCAAGGCGATGATCCACCGGGCCGCGCACCGTCAGCGCCACCGTGAACGTGTGCCCGTGCACGCGCGAGCACGGATGCTCAGGCGGCAGCGCGGGCAGATGGCGTGCACTGGCGAGTTCGAGCTCCACGAACAGGTCCATCGTCGGCATCAGCGGATCCCCAAGGTCTTGTGCGTTTGCAGCGACAAGCGCCACTGCGGGTGCGTGAGGCAGTAATCGAGCGCCGCGCGTGTGTTGGCGGAACCGTCAGGCCCGTCCATCGGTTGCAGCAAGAAATGCGTGAAGTCGAGTGCGGCGAAGCGCTCGGGCATCGCGGTGGGCTGCGGGTACACGAGCTTGAGTTCGTCGCCATGCGTGAGCACCAGCGGCGCGTTGGCCTTGGGGCTCACACAGATCCAATCGAGTCCCGCGGGCGCGGGCTGGGTGCCGTTGGTCTCCACGGCCACCGTGAAGCCGCGCGCGTGCAACGCCGTGATGGCGGCCTCGTCGAGCTGGAGTAGCGGTTCACCACCCGTGCACACGACGTAGCGCGATCCGCCGGGGGTCGCCGGCCACCGCGCGGCCACGGCATCGGCGAGCGCATCAGCGGTGGCGAACTTCCCACCGTCAGGACCGACTCCGACGAAATCCGTGTCGCAGAACGTGCACACCGCCGTCGCCCGATCCTGCTCACGCCCCGTCCACAAGTTGCACCCACTGAAGCGCAGGAACACGGCCGGTCGTCCGGCCTGCAGCCCTTCGCCTTGCACCGTGTAGAAGATCTCTTTGACGGTGTAGCTCACGATGCGCTCGCGTAGCGCGTGGGATCCGTCACGCCCGCCTCGGCGAAGCCGCGTTGGCGCAGGCGGCAGGCATCGCAGTGCCCGCAGGCGCCGTCGTCGGGCGACGGGTCGTAGCACGACGAGGTGACGCCGTAGTCCACGCCCAGCGAGACGCCGAGTTGGATGATCTGCGCCTTGCTCATCGCGATCAGCGGTGTGTGGATGCGGAGCCGCTGCGTCCCTTCCACACCGGCGCGCGTCGCCAAGTTCGCCATCGTCTCGAACGCGCTGATGTACTCGGGGCGGCAGTCGGGATACCCACTGTAGTCCAACGCATTGACCCCGATGTGGATATCCGTGGACTGCAACACCTCCGCCCACGCCAGCGCGTACGACAAGAAGATCGTGTTGCGCGCGGGCACATAGGTGATCGGGATGTCGGTGGCCGCGAGGTCGCGGTCCTTGGGCACCGCGATATCGCTCGTGAGAGCTGAGCCGCCGACACTACGCAGGTCGATGTCGATGATCTCGTGTCGCACCACCCCGAACTGCGCCGCCACACGCCGCGCCGCCGCGATCTCATGCTCGTGGCGCTGGCCGTAGCGGTAGCTCAGCGCGACGACGTCGTGTCCGTCACGGCGCGCCAACGCGAGGACCGTCGTCGAGTCGAGGCCTCCGGAGAGGAGGACGATCGCGC
The DNA here is from genome assembly GCA_040374005.1 of Gemmatimonadaceae bacterium. Lineage (GTDB taxonomy): Bacteria > Gemmatimonadota > Gemmatimonadetes > Gemmatimonadales > Gemmatimonadaceae > DASRAP01. The sequence continues at coordinate 2,035 of JBEIVF010000145.1, forward strand.
GCGTCGTGTTCAGCGTGGCACTCATCCCGTGCGATGCGGTCGCGGTTCCTGCTGGGACAGACAATGCAACGTGCCCAGACCCCACACGAGGTCCACGGCGTGGATCCCCATGATCTCACGATCCGGGAAGAGCTCGGCCAAGGTGTTCAGCGCCACACGATCGTTGGCATCGTTGAACGTCGGCACGATCACGACGCCATTGGCGATGTAGAAGTTCGCATAACTCGCGGGCAACCGCACGCCGTCCATCATCACGGCCCGCGGGTACGGCAGCGTGACCACGCGGATCGGTTCGCCCCGTGCATCCGTCGCGCCCTGTAACCGGTGCAGGTTGTCCAACGACCGCGCGTGATTCTCGTCCGCAGGATCCTCTTCGTGGGCCAACACGATCACGCCCGGCGCCACGAACCGCGCGATGTCGTCCACGTGGCCGTGTGTGTCGTCACCGACACAGCCCTCGCCCAACCAGATGGTCTTCGTGATGCCCAACGACTCCGCGAACGCCCGCTCGTAGTCCGCGCGGCCCATTCCGGGATTCCGGTCCTGCTCGCCGCTCAACAACCACTCTTCCGTCACGAGCATCGTGCCCAAGCCATCGGTCTCGATGCCGCCGCCTTCGAGGATCAAGCGCGCGCCGGTGTCGGGCCGAGCTGGCATGATACGCGGATGCCCCGTGACGCGCGCCACGAGCTCGCCCACGTGCACATCGTCGTCGTAGTTGTCGTACTTGGCCCACGCGTTGAAGCCCCAGTGCACCCACGTCAGTGCGCCCGACGCATCGTACACACCGGTCGGTCCCGAGTCGCGCAGCCAGACGCGATCCGTCCGCTGACGGTGCAGACGGTACCGATCGGGATGCACGCCGTGCGCGGCGAGGCAGGCCAGCGCATCGGCCTCGACGCGCTCGTCGTGCACGAGGATCTCCACCATCTCGTGCGGCGCCAGCGCGCGCACGATCTCGGCGTACACCCACGGGATGGGCCCGAACTTGCCGGGCCAATCAGGCTCGTGATTGGGCCAGCCGATCCACGTCGCACGGTGCGGCTCCCACTCGGCGGGCCAACGATAGCTCACGTCGCCCCCAACCAGCGCTGCGTGAGCGGGCCGTACGCGTCCACGCGACGATCGCGCAGGAATGGCCAATTGCGCCGCACTTCCTCGATCAGCGCCGGCTTCACCTCGGCGATGAGGATCTCGTCGTGCTCACCACCATCGGCGATGACACGCCCGAACGGATCGGCGATGAACGAGTGCCCGAAGAACTCGAGCCCATTCGTCCCTGGCTCGGGCTCGAAGCCCACACGATTCGGCGACGCCACGTACACGCCGTTGGCGATCGCGTGCGCCCGCTGCGCCGTGCGCCACGCATCCACCTGTGCCGCGCCCCACTCGGCCTTCTCCGCGGGGTGCCACGCGATGGCGGTGGGGTAGAACAGCACCTGCGCGCCGAGCAGCGCGGTGATGCGCGCACCCTCGGGGTACCACTGATCCCAGCAGATGAGCACGCCGATGTCGGCATACTTGGTCTTCCACACGCGGAAGCCGTTGATGCCGGGGTGCCGATCCGTGCGCAGGTCGGGGCCCACATCGCCGGGGGCGAAGTAGTACTTCTCCTCGAACATCGGATCGTGCGGGATGTGCATCTTGTGATACACCCCGAGCAACGCCCCATCGGCGTCGATCACCGCCGCCGAGTTGCGGTACACGCCCGCGGCCTGCCGCTCGTACATCGGGATCACGAGGACGACGTCGAGCTCCTTGGCCAACGCCTGCATGCGATCGGTCGTCGGCCCCGGGATGGATTCGGCCAAGTCGAAGCGCGTCGCATCGAGCGACTTGCAGAAGTACGGCGCGTTGAAGAGCTCTTGCAGGCAGATGACCTGCGCGCCACGCGCGGCGGCCTCACGGATCTTCTGCTCAGCGAGCGCGACGGCGGCCGCGCGGTCCGTCGGCACCGCCACTTGGACGATGCCGATGGTGAACGGGGTGTTGGGCATCTAGGAAATCTCGCCCCGTGGGCCGTGTGGCGCGACCCTCGTTACGCGACCACCGCGATGACGATGTCGGCCAGGTTGGTGCCGGTGGCGCCGGTGCGGAGGATGGCCCCCGCGGTGTTGAGCGCCGTGTAGGAGTCGTGCCGCGCGAGTGACGCGGCTGGGTCCACGTTGCGGGCAATGATCGTGGCCACGGTGCTGGCGTCCACGATGGCACCGGCGGCATCGGTGGGGCCATCGCGACCATCGGTGCCGGCCGCGAGGAGGGTCACGCGCCGGCCGGCCTCGCCGAGGGTGGCCAGCGACACGGCCGCCGACAGCGCTAACTCTTGGCAGCGTCCGCCGCGGCCATGACGCTCACCCAGCTCCACGGTGGTCTCGCCCGTCCAGCAGTGCACGCCGGGGGCCGCCGAGTTGGCGAGCATGTGTGCGAGCGCGCGGCCCGCCGTGGCGGCATCGCCGGTGAGCGGGCTGTGGTGCACGACGAGCGGCACACCGGCATCGCGCGCCGCATCAGTCACGCCGTGGTGGAGCACCGTGCGACCGAGGATGACTGGGGCGTCGACCCGTGCGAAGTACGCGGCATCCGGCTTGGGGGTCTCCGGGCGCCGGCCCGCGATCACTTCGTGGAGATACGCGATCAGCGGTTGATCGAACCGGTCCACGAGGCGGTGCTCCTGGAGCGTCGCGAGGATGTCGCGCGCGGTGAGCGGGTCGGGAGTGGCCGGGCCCGAGCCGATGAGCGCGGGGTCGTCGCCGATCACATCGGAGAGCAGCACTTGGTGCAGATGCGCTCCGTGGAGCGCCTCGGCGAGTCGTCCGCCACCCCAGCGGAGGAAGCGCCGACGGATGGAATTCATGACCCGCACATCCGCGGCGGCGCCGGCACCGAGGAGCGTGCGCCACGCATTCTCGAGCGCGGGCTCAGGCACGCCGTCGGCGCCGCTGGCGAGGAGCGAGGAGGTGCCGCCCGAGATCACGAGGAGCACGTGATCCTTGGGATTGACGGCTTGGGTCAGCGCGCCGAGGCGGAGGGCCGCGTGGCGCGATCGCGCACCGGGGAACGGATGATCCCCGATCAGACTCTCGAAGGGCGCGTCGAACGCCACGTGTTCGTGCGCGACGATCACTC
>JBEIVF010000031.1:0-13524 GCA_040374005.1 Gemmatimonadaceae bacterium
CGGAGATTTCGCGCGTCACCACCCGCGCCTGGACAGTGATCGTCGCCCGCGGTGGCCCCGCGACCCGGCGCACTTCGACGCTCGCCACGTTCGTGTTCGGGCGCGATGCCGGCGTGACCACGATGGAGCGCACCGTGAGTCCCGCGGGGAGTTCGAGGCCCGCGACCCCCGCCACGCCGCTGCGCTGTACATCGGTGATCAGCACGGCTTCGAGCTGCGCTTGTCCCGCATCCGCCAGCAAGCCGCGCGCCGTGCGCAGGGCCGCGCCGTAGCGCGTGCCGCGCGTGGAGGGCGTGGCACCGTCCAGCGTCGCCAGTGCAGCGGGGTGATCCGTCGTCCAATCGTGCGTGATCTCGGCGGTCTCGTCGAAGAACACGACCGCGACGCGATCCGCGGCCCCGAGGCCATCGATCAGTGCGCGGGCGGAGTCGAGCGCCGTGGCCCACACCGTCGGTGCGGACATCGAGAGCGAACGGTCCACGAGCACGACCACCGCGCGCGCACGATCCTCCGCCGCCGCATCCGCCGGTTGCGGGATGAACGGCCGTGCGAACGCGAACACCATCAACGCGAGGATCAGCGCGCGCACCAACAGCAACGGCCAATCGGTGACGCGACGTCGTTGCGCCGTGCGGATCGGGATCCGCGACAAGAACATCAACGACGGGAAGCGGAACGGCTTGTTCTTCTCGCGGAAGCGCAGGTGCACCGCGATCGGGATCGCCAAGGCCGCCAACGCGCCGAGGAGGGCCGGGATGAGGAATGCCATCAGCGCACCCGACCCTGCGTGAGGCGACGATCGAGGTACGCATACAGCGCGTGATCCAACGGCTGATCCGTCTCAACGGGGATGTAGTCCGCGCCGGTCGCGACCAGCTTCTGTTGCAAGGCCGCGCGGTGCGCGGCATGCAGGTCGCGGTATTTCTCGCGCAGGGCCTCGGGCCGGAGCGCGAGCAACGCGCCGGACTCGGCATCTTCGAAGGTCGTGGCTTCAGTGAACGGGAAGTCGCGTTCGCCGGGGTCGATCAAGTGGAACACCATCACGTCGTGGCCGCGGGCGCGGAGCACCCCGACGGCGCGGCCCAGCTCACTGGGTTCCTCGTAGGCATCAGTCACGAGCGCGACGATCCCCGACCGCGCGCCCACCTGCGCCAGGCGATCGATGGCCGTGGGCAGCGCACTCTCTCCCGCGGCGGCCGTGCGCCCCAACGTGTGGAGCATCAGTTGCAGGTGACGCGTCGAGGGTGGGATCACCTCGGCCGCGCCGCTGCGCAACACGGCGAGTCCGACGCGGTCGCCCTGTCGCTGACTCAACCAGGCGAGGGCGGCGACGAGCATGCGGCCGTACTCGTACTTGGTGTACGAGACCGTCCCGAAGTCCATCGATCCCGAGGCATCAAGCGCGAACAGTACGCTCGCGTTGGTGTCGGCCTCGTACTCCTTGATGTAGTACCGGTCCGTGCGCCCGTACGCGCGCCAGTCGATGCGTCGCAGATCGTCGCCGGGCTGGTACTGCCGATGCTCCGCGAAGTCGATCGACAACCCCTTCTTGGCGGAGCGGTGCATACCCGCCATGAACCCATCGACGACCGTGCGCGCGAGGAGCGCGAGGTCGCCGATCCGCGCGAGGATCGCGGGGTCGAGGAAGGACGCGGGGGCGACAGAGGACATCGCTTACAGCGCCGACTTGGGCAGGGGGACCTGCGCGACGAGCCGCTCCACGAGTTGATCCGTGGTCACCTTCTCCGACTGCGCTTGGAAGTTGGTCAGGATGCGATGGCGCAGCACCGGACGGGCCAACGCTTGGACATCCTCATAGCTCACGTTGGCGCGCCCTTGCAGGAGCGACCGCGCCTTGGCGCCGAGCACGAGCGACTGCGCGGCACGCACCGAGGCGCCGTACTGCACCCACTGCTTGATGAAATCCGGCGCGGACGCATCCGACGGTCGGCTCATGCGCACCAACTTCACGGCGTAGCGCGTGACGGCGTCGGCCACGGGCACGCGGCGGACCACACGCTGGAACGCGAGGATCTCGGCGCGCGAGAGCACGGGCTGCACGGCGCTGGGCGGCAGGGCCGTGGTGGCCTTCACCACCGACACTTCATCCTCTTCAGGGAGGTAGTCGAGCATCACTTCGAGCATGAAGCGGTCGAGCTGCGCCTCGGGCAGGGGATACGTGCCCTCGAGTTCGATGGGGTTCTGCGTCGCGAACACGAAGAACGGCGGCTCGAGATCGTAGGTGCGTCCTTGCACCGTGACGCGCTTCTCCTGCATGGCTTCGAGCAGGGCCGACTGCGTCTTGGGTGGCGTCCGGTTGATCTCGTCCGCGAGCAGGATGTTGGCGAACACCGGGCCGGGCATGAAGGTCAATCGCCGCTGACCGGTCGCGGGGTCATCCATGATCACGTCCGTGCCCGTCACGTCGGACGGCATCAGATCGGGCGTGAACTGGATGCGCGAGAACTTGAGGTCGAGCGCGCGCGCGAGCGTGGAGATCAGCAAGGTCTTGGCCAGACCCGGCACGCCCACGAGCAGGCAATTGCCGCCCGCGAACAGCGCGATGAGCGTCTGTTCCACGACCACATCCTGGCCGACGATGATCTTGCGGATCTCGCTCGTGATCTGGCCACTGGCCGCGTGTAGGCGGTCCGCCAGCGCGGCGTCATCCATCTGGTCCAGCTCGGCAGTGTTCGGCGATGCGGTCACGCGTTCCTCGGGGTCAGCGGGTGATGGCGTACATGAAGTAATTCACACCGAGCTTGTAGGCGGTGTTGCTGTTGTCGATCGGGAACATCCCCCGATCGGAGAACTCCCAGTACTCGGCGATATCGGCGTCCACATTGAGGAGCGCCATCAGTCGCCGCGTCGGATCGTTGTCCTCGAAGATCCCGAAGTAACTCGACTGGATCCCCGAGTACGGATGGAACGTCTCGGCCACCGGGATCCGATAGAACGCGTCGAAGATCGGGTGGTCGTTGGGCAATTGGATGGGCTGCGCGTCGGGCAGGGCGCGTTGCATGTTGTACACGGTGCGGTTGGTCTCATTGCCCCGATTGAAGTCGTCGAAGATGAGGAAGCCGCCCTTCAGTAGATAGTTACGAAGTGCTACGAGATCGGCGTCGCTCGGATTCCAATAGCCGGGCTCGGCCATGTAGGCGATCGGGAACTTCGTGAGCTCGGGATCCGACAGCGCGAGGATCACACTGCCCTCGGTGTGCACCCGCATGGCCGTGAGTTCGCTGAGGATCGTCGTGAAGTTGCGTTCGGCCCGCGGGTAGTCGTGGCTCCACTGCGAACCGCCGCCGCGCCCACGCCCGCCGAACGAGAAGTCCTGTCCGCCCGCATACGAGATGCGGGCGAACGTGAACTTCCCGTCGTACGGGATGTTGGGCTCGACGTACTGGGCGCGTCCTTCGCCGCGTTGGGCGTAGGCCAGCGCCACCGACGTCAGGATCCCGGCGACAACGAGCGCGGTCCACCGCGGCCACTTCATGAAGTACCTCCGCGCAGTTCCAGCAGCAGCGCCTGCGCCTTCTCGAATCCTGGTGCGGATTCCAGCACCGCGAGGATCTCGCGGCGCGCCGCGGTCTTGTCACCGCTGGCGGCGAGCGCGCGCGCCAACTGGTACCGCGCCTCGAGCATGTCCGTCGGGCGCATCGCCACGGCGGCACGCCGCTCCCGCACAGCGGTGGTATGATCCCCCGCGCTCGCGGCGAGTTGCGCGAGTCGCATGTGCACCGACAGGTCCACCGGCGAGATCCAGATCATGCGTTGCAGGGCCGCCACCGCACCGACGGGATCGCCCCGCGACTCGCTCCACGATTCATCCAGCGCGTTGGCGTCCCACGCCGTTTCGGACACGCTGGTCACGCGACGGATGTTGCGGAGTGCCGTGGCCGTATCGCCCTGTGCGAGCGCGACGCGCGCCAGATACCCGGCCGGACCGTCCGCGCCGCCGTACTGCGGGAACAGCGAGTCGGCTTGCACCAACAGCCGACGGGCGGTCGCGAGATCGCGTTGCTCGAAGGCGGCGCTCGCCTGGCGCATCACGTCGATGAACCGCCCTTGTGGTGGTGCCGTGCCATCGCCAGCCGCGATCGCTTGCAGCGGGCGTGCGAACCGCGTCTGCATCCACGCCTCGAACTGCGTGTCGAGCTCCGCGGACGAGGCGCGCAGGACTCTCCGGAACGCACCAGGCGTGTCCTCGCCGTCGCGGAATGCGCGCAGCAGCGCCGGGAGCGCCACTGCGCCGTGCCGCTCCTCGATCATCTCGCAGACCAGCGAGGCCAAGTAGTAGCTGTGAATCGTCTCCGTGGGCGAGCGCGGGCGCACGAACCCTTCGTTGAGTTCACTCAGCTTGCGGAGCCGCCCGGCCTTGTACGCCTCGATGAACGGCACCGACGGCTTCTGCCCCCACTCCGGCCGCGCGCGCCGCTCCTCCAACACCGACAGCCCCTCGGACATCCACCGCGGCACGCGGTGCCCGCTGGCCCCCAGCGTGAACGTGTGCGCCAACTCGTGCCACGCCGTCGAGCCCCAGTTGAAGTCGCCGCGCTGGCGCGCCGTCGGCGAGTCCATCGCGAGCACGGTGCCGAAGCTCACGCCGAGTGCGCCGAGCCCGGCGAGACCCACGGTGCGCACCGAGAAGTCAGCGTGATTGGGGTAGACCTCGAGGCGGATCGGCGTGGGCGGTCGGTACTCATAGCGCGCAGCGAACACATCGTACGCCTGCTCTAGGAGGGGTAGCAGATACAATCCCAACAACTCCGCCTCGGCCTCCGGCGCCACCAGCTCGATCCGCGCGCTGTTCACCGTGCGGAACGTCGCCAACTGGTCGAGCAGGTCGAGCGTGTTCTTGTGCCACACGTGGAAGGGATCGAGCGCGAAGGCCCGCTCCAGCGAGGCACGGCCTTCAGCCATCGCACCGGCGCGCAGTTGGTTGGTGCCGAGGATGCCCCACGCGCGCGCCGAGAGCGAGTCGGCCGCCAAGGCTCGCCGCGCGAACTCCACTGCGGCCGCGTAACGCCGATTCCGCACCGCTGCTTCGGCCAACTCTTCGTCGAACTCGTTGGGGCGCGTGTTGATCCGCGTGGCCGCGGCGCGGGCCTGCCGATACGTGGCCGAGTCACCGGTCAACCACGCCGAGGCGCCCCAGAGCGCCCACGGTGTCACGCGCATCGAGTCGCGCGCGATCGCCCGCCGTGCGGCGACCGTGGCCGAGTCGAACGATTCGGCTTCGAGGAAGAGCCGCGCGAGCATCGCGTGCGCGGCGGCGAGCGCTGGATCCGCGGCGGCTGCCCGACGCGTGAGGGCCATCGCTTCGGGCTTGCCCTCGAAGTCCAACACCCGCGCCATCCCCAACAGCGCACGCGCCTGCGCACTGTCCCGCGTCAGGACCTGCGCATAGGAGTCCCGCGCTTCGGGGGCGTTGTACTTCTCGAGGAACAGATCGCCCGTGCGGATCATCGCGTCGAGATTATTCCCGTCGGCCGCCACCGCCGCGTCGAAGGCGCGGAGCGCGGCGCGCACTGACTCGGCGTCGCCCAACACCACGTACGCTCGCGCGATCGCCGTGAGGTCGGCGCTCGACCAGCGTTGCTGTCCTTCTTCGTAGACCCGCACCACGGAGCGGGCCAGCGCCCGCGCCGTCGGACGATCGCCTCGTGCCATCGCGAGCTCGGCGGCGCCCACCGTGGTCACCCGCGCATTGGGCGCCGGCGCGGACTGCGCGGACACCACGGTCGCGAGTCCGGTGAGCAGGACGCCGATCCACCGGGTCCTCATGGGCCACCTCCCAGCGCGCGGATCTGTGCCGTCTTCTCGGCGATCGCGATCAGCAGACGTTCGAGGGCGGCCTCGTAGGCCTCGGCGGTCATCGTGTCCTTCTGGGCCCGTAGCGCGGCCACCTGGTCCTCGAGGGCACGCCGTTCCGCGACCAGCGTGACCACCCGTGGATCCGCGTTGCCCTTCACCGCGCCGAAGACCAGCGACGAGGCCAACGTCGTGTCGCGCAGCTGTGCGCGTTCGGTCAAGAGCTTCTTGTCGGCCTCATACGCCTTGACCACTTCGGCCTTGGCGAACTCGAACGCTTCGAGGGCCGAGATGCGCGTGTCCTTGTTCGCGTCAGCCTCACCCGACGCGAGCCCCCGCAGGAAGTGCGTGGCGAACGTCGTCTCATTGCGCTCGAGCGCCGTGCGCGTCGCCGTGATGATCACCCGTCCCGGCCCCGCCAGCACCGTGGCGAAGTCACCACTCGCACTCGCCGTGTTCACGAAGACCACCGACTGCTGACGCAGGCCGCTCAGCCACGTGTTGTACTCCGCGGCGGTCGGGTCGGCGCCCGGCAGATTCACCCGTGATGTGAGGCCCTCGCCACTGCCGTGCCCGATGAGCACCACCAACACCACATCGCCCGGACTCGCCTGCCGTGACAACGCGACGAACGCCTGCTCCACATCGGTGCGGGTCGAGCGACCGCGGATGCGCGTTGAATCGGCCGCGGGGTCTTCCGCCAACCAGATCAGGCTGGAGTCCGTGACACCCCACCGTGTCCGCGCGACGTCGTGCAGGCCCGCCGCCGTGGTGGCGAATGACGCCGAGTACGCGGGTTCTCCGCCGAGCCCACTGACGATGAGCACATGCGTGCGCTGCGCGGCCGCCAGGGACGGGAGCAAGCACACGAGCGCGGCGATGAGTCTCGTTCTCACGCGAGGCCCTCCCGTCGGCGCAGGATCCACTCCGTCGCCAACATCGATAGGAACACGAGCAGCACGATGGGCATGTCCCATAGATCGCGGGCTTCGCGCGATGTCACCCCCGCCGCCGAGATGCTCGCATCGCGCACGACGCCCTTCGCATCCGCCAAGGCGTAGTACCGGCCGCCCGTCTCGTCGCTCACGCGCTCGAGAAGGGACGTGCGCAGTTCGGCCTGCTCCACATCGGCGCCTTGATCGTCGGCCAAGAGCGCCGCGGGACGCGACCGGGTGGTGTCACGCCCGCGGCGGGATTCAGCGACGATCGAGTACACGCCCGCTTCGTCGGCGATGAACGCCCCAGCGTACGCGCCGTCCTCGCGCAGCGTCCACTCGAGTGGCACCTCGGCCAAGCGGCCGGACGGTGTGGTGACGAGCGCCGAGACCGCGGCGTCGTTCAAGGCGCGGAACGCGCTGTCGGCCACACGGGCTTGGAGCGTCACGGGCTCACCGGGACCGACGCGCATCGGATTCGCCGCGATCTCGACTTGATCGGGCACGCCATCGACCAGCCAACGCAGCGTTTGGCGCCACAGCGTCTCATGGGTCTCATCCTCGAGCGTGATGCTCGCGTCCATCTGCCAGAGCCACGTATCCTGCACGCCGAACACGGCGCCCATCCCCCGTCCATACCGCTGGAACGCCAAGAGGTTCACGTCGGTGCCGCCGTTGACGTCGCGCCCCGTGAGGAGGACCGTGGCCCCCGCACGCAGGGGGCCGAGTCGATTCACCGATGTCAGCGGCGGGAGCGAATCCCATCGCGCAGCGGCGGCCGTGGGGGTCGGCGCCAGTTGGAGCGCGGCATGTTCGCGTCCCGCCGACGTGGGTCGCACGGCGAGCACCGTCGGCATCTCGGTGTCGTCGCGATCCACGTTGACGAGCGTCACGGGGAGGACTTCGCTGAGGGGCGTCCCCGCATAGCCACCTTCGCCGAGCGCGCTCCGGCCGCCCAACGCGAGCACACTGCCGCCGCGCTGGCTGACATAGTCAGCCAGCATGCGGAGCTGGTCACCACGGAAGAACGAGGCCTCGACGCTCCCGAGGACGATCGCTCGGTATTGGAAGAGTTCTTCGCGCGTGACGGGGAACCCGCCGATCAGCTCGAGCGAATCGCGCACGCCCAAGCGCAGGAACTTCTGTTCGGCGCTGCGCAGCAGCCCGACGACTTGCACGGCGGAGTCAGGCGCAACGGCGCGCCGGAGGAAGGAGAACTCCGGTCGGGGTTCTCCCTCGACGTACAAGATGCGCTCGGGTCCGCGCCGGACGAGGACGACCTGATGCGACTCGTTGTTCTCCGTGACGGTCTCGCCGTCGACGATCGTGGCGCGCACCGTGAGCCGATGGGTCCCCGGCGTGAGCGCCGGCACGCGGAGACGCGTACGCGCGATATCGCCGCGCTCCGGGAGGACGAGAGCTTCGGTGGTGACCACCCGTCCGTCCGACTCGACGGTGATCGTCGTCGACTCGCCACCAACACCGCGGAGGCGCAGCGTCACGTCGATCAACACGGTCGCGCCTTCGAGGATGGTCGCCGGCGCACCGACCCGCTCGATCGCGATGTCACGCGGAAAACGCTCCAATCCCACGCCGACGGTGAACACCGGGATCCGCCGCGCCCTAAGCGCGAGCAACGACGCCCCCAGATCCGTCCCGCCGTTATCAGCGCCATCAGAGACCACGAGCATTCCCGCGACCGGCACACCCGAGAGTTCTTCGCGCGCGTCGTTGAGCGCCGTGGCCAGATCGGTGCGCGTGCCACTGCCGCTCAGCGCACTCGCGCCACTCACGGGCCGGGCATCGGCCGCCACTCGGAAGAACCGGAGCACGAACTGTTCGCCGAGCGCCGTCACGATCGCGGAGGAGTCGCCGAACGACGCCTGGACCGTCGCGAGACGCGTCTGCTCGCCGAGGTCAGTGAGCCGCATCGACCGCGAATCGTCGAGCAGCACGGCCAGGATGTTCCGCTGGGGCACGGCGCTCGTCACGATGAGCTGCGGCCGCAGCAAGGCCGCCAGCACGAGCAGGAGGGTGATCACGCGGACGAAGGCCAGCACGTGGCGCGTGCGCGGCGCCACCGCGACGACGCGACGGTAGGCCACGACGATCGCGACGATGCCCACGATCCCGACGCCCGATACCAGCACCCACGGGACGACCGGGGCGAACGTCAGCTCACCGTGTTCCCAGACCCTCGACGGATACTTGAAGAGCAGGGTGAGCAGCGCGTCGATCACGAGTCCCGAGCAGAAGAGCGTGCGAAGGTCGGACGATCATCGAGCGCCCGCGAACGTTGCCGAACATACGTGCCGGACCGCCGAGTCGTTAAGCCGCAGGGGGCGGCTCGTCGAGGGAGTCCCCTCGGGGGTCCGACAGGTAACGCACCAGCACGACAACGGTTCCCCGCGGGATATGGGGGCACGGCGGCTGGGTCAGCCGGCCAACATATCGCCACACCCCGCCTGCTGAGCACGCAGCACGGCGAAGTACCCTGACGGTTGCAGGATCACCCCCGGCAACACCGTCGTGCGTGCGCGCGCCTCCGCCGCACCGCCCTGCAGCGCGTGTTCGCGCGCGACCTGACTGAGCACCTCTTGGAACGCGAGATGACACGCGAGGATGATCCCTCCCGCCGCGACGAAGGCGGGCACGGTCATGTCGGCGAACTGCGGCGGCGTGCCCTCGGCGACGTTGGCGATGGGATTCTGCGCCGCCCACTTCTTCCTGTCACCGCGCCACTTGATCGCCGTACTCGGCCCAGTACGCGTCGTTCATGATGAAGGGGATCGCGCGCGCCCCGCACCTTGTGGCAGAGGGCGGGTATAGCGAGTATCCAGTAGCACTGACTTCCCTACGACAACTGGAGCTCGCTATGCGTATTGCGTTCCTCGCCCTCGCTGGCCTCGTGGCCATCGCCCCCATCGCCTCCGCGCAGGATGCCGATCGCTCCGTCGCCGGCGGCGGGATCAAGGTCGCTGGCTGGAAGGGACGGGTGGACCGCCGCCCGCAGCAGCAGGGCAAGACGGTCAACGACTCCAAGCTCGTCAGCGAGAACGGCGCGCTCCGGCTCTCGGTGGGCCCGGCCGGCAACTTCTGGAACGATGCCAACACGGCCTCCGGCAACTATGAAGTGAAGGCGACGTTCAAGGAGCACAAGATGGCCGCCGACCATCCGCATTCGTACGGCATCTTCATCGGTGGCAAGGACTTGGAGTCGGCCAACGAGACGTTGATGTATTGCATCGCCTACGGCACCGGCGTGTACTCGGTGAAGACGTTCCACGGGGCGAAGGTGACCACCATCGTCGATCGTGCGGCGAGCCCCGCCATCAAGAAGGCTGCGGCCAACGGGGAGACCACCAACGAGATCGGCTGGCGGGTGCAGGGCGGCAAGCCGTCGTGCGTGATCAACGGGACGGTGGTGAAGACCTTCGAGTCCGCCGAGGTCATCGGGGCCGACAAGCTCAAGTCGCTCGACGGGGTCTACGGCCTGCGCGTCAGCCACAACCTCGAGCTCACGGTCACCGGGTTGTCGAAGAAGTAATCAGCTTCGCGAAGTCAGATTATCGCCAACGGCGGTCGGGCTCAACCCCCCGACCGCCGTTTCCGATACTGCCCCCCCCCTGAGTGCTCGGGGAGGGCAGCAGCGCCTGACACTGCCAGCCAACTCGAGCGCGGCGGTGTGTCACGGGCCACCCTCCGTTGGATTCCTCAGTCCGCGCCGTACGTCCGGATGAAATCCACCTCAAGACGGAACGCCCCGTCCTGACCGTCGGCCATGTACAGCCCAACACTGCCGATGCGCGTCAGGTCGATGGGCGGCGCATCCACCGTCCGTCCGAAGATGCTGCTGCCCAGCGCGCTGAATGGCACTCGCACGAGGGTCCACTCGTCGCTCGTCGGGAACGACGCGCGCCGTGAGATGGTGCGGCCGTACGCGCGAACGCCATCCCCCAGCTCCACCTCGAAGCGGCGACCGCTCCCGCGCACACGGAGCTCCAGCCCGAGTTGGCCCGTCAGGTCGACGCGCAGAGGCGCCCGCACCGAGGTGAAACCGCCGCCCTGGGTGACCAGGGTGCCGGTGAAGCGCAGCGTCCCCTCCTCCACGCGAACGAAACCAGCAGAGCGGCCTCCCATCACACCGTCGTTGACCACGATCCACTCGGGCTCGGCGGCCTGGTCGAAGCTGAACAGGGTGACTGGCATTGAGGCGTCAGGCAGTGAGGAGAGAGGCCGCTCGCTGAAGCCGAGCAGGAGCAGGAGCAGGGACGGCAGGAACCGGCGCACGCCAGCAACACGCCACCAGGACACGCGCCTGCGGAGGGAGTCGGGATAGGTCATACGTACTCGGATAGGGTTCACCAATGCGAACCGCGGGCAGGGTGGCCCGGTTCCACCGACGGACCGTTCCGGCGACGCGGCGCGCATCGCGCCGGGCGCGGGTAGCGGTGCGCAGGTCGCTAGGCCATCGTTCAGCCCATGCCTCTCCTTCTCCTCCTGCTGGGCCTCACTGGTGGCGTTGTCGCAACGCCGCTCACGGCCCAAGAGCGCCCACGGGTCCACATTGTCGCGACCGGTGGTACAATCTCCAATCGCGATGGCGGCCGCCTGACGGCGGACGAGATCGTCGGGCTCGTGCCCGCGGCCGATCGCTACGCCGCGCTCACGGCCGAGCAGTTCTCGAACACCGCGAGTGGTGCGCTGACCATCGCGCAGTACATCGCGCTGGCGCGAAGGGTGAATACGCTGTTCCGCGCGGACAGCACGCTGTCTGGTGTGATCGTCACGATGGGTACCGATACGATGGAGGAACTCGCTTACTTCCTGCATCTCACGGTGCGTGATCCGCGCCCGGTGGTGGTCGTCGGCGCGATGCGCAATCCGAGCCAAGTCGGCTTCGAAGGCCCGGCCAATCTGCTCGGCGGCGTCCGCGTGGCCGCCGATCCTGCGGCGCGCGGTGTCGGGACCGTGGTGGTGCTCAATGACGAGATCAACGCGGCGCGCGATGTCGTGAAGACCGATGCGCGTCGCCTCCACACGTTCAACTCGCGCGAGGTCGGTGTCCTTGGTGTGATCGATACCGACCGGGTGGTCTGGTACCGTCGCACGGTGCAGCGCCACAGCGCGAGGAGCGAGTTCGATGTGTTCGCGTTCGACTCCCTGCCACGGGTGGACATCCTGCTCGCGTACCAAGGCGCGCCGGGTGATCTGTTCAATGCCGCGGTGGACGCCGGGGCGAAGGGCATCATCGTCGCTGCGGCGGGTGGCGGTGCGATTTCCGGCACGCAGAGCCTTGGGCAGCGCTATGCCGTCGACCAGGGCGTCTTCGTCATGACGGCGACGCGCACCGGGGCGGGCCGCATCCCGCCGTCAGGTCCGCTGCGTGATTCGACGAACACCGAGACCCTGCGGCGACGTACCTTCACTCTCGCCGCCGAGGATCTCGAGCCCCTCAAGGCGCGCCTCCTGCTGATGCTCGGTCTCGCGACCACAACGGACCGCGACGCATTGCAGCGTTTCTTTCGCGAGTACTAGATGCGTATCGTCGGTGGCCGCTTCACGGGGAAGGATCTCATGTCCCCGAATGACTTCCGGGTGCGCCCCACCGCGGAGATGGTGCGCGCGCAGGTGATGGCCCGCATCAGTGCTGATCTCCCTGACGCCTCGGTGCTCGACCTGTTCGCCGGCACGGGAGCGCTCGGTCTTGAGGCCATCTCCCGCGGCGCCCGCCGCTGCGACTTCGTGGAGACCAGACCGGCCAGTCTGCACGCCCTCAAGGCCAACATCGTCAAACTCGGTCTCAAGGGCTCCAGCCGCGTGTTCAAGAAGGACGCCTTGCCCTTCGCCGCCGCCCTAGGATTGGGCTCCTACGACCTGACCTTCGTCGATCCGCCGTACGGATCCCGGATGCTCGACCGGGTCATCGAGTCGTGGCGGGCGACCCACTTTTCGCGGGTACTGGTGGCGGAACACGCGACAGGCCATGTTCTCCCCGCCCCGAGTGAACGGTGGACATTCGACGACACTGAGATCTCCGTCTACCGAATCCCTGTGTGACCCGTTCCCTCCTGATCGGACGGGCAGCGTCGCCGCACGAGCTTCATGGATGGGCGGAGACGAGTCAGGGGAAGCGCCGCGTGGGTCGTCGCCCACTGCGGAAGGCACGCGGGTCAGCGGGCGCGAACGCTCAACTCGCCAGCGGCAACACGCGGCGGCTCTCGGCGATGACGCCGCCGCCCAGCACTCGGTCGGTCTCGTCGTACCACACCACTGACTGACCGGGGCTCACGGCCTTCACCGGCTGATCGAGCACCACCTCCACGCCCGTGGCGTCAGCGCGAATGATCTCGCCGGGCACCAGCGGCGCGCGGTGACGGATGCGCGCGAACACGCGGTCGCCCACCTGAGGCGGTGCGGCGACCAACCACCGCGACTCTGTGGCGCGGATACCACGCCCCAGCACCGCCTCGCGCGGGCCGATCACCACCGCCCGCTCGGCCGGCTCGATCGCCACCACATACATCGGCTCCGCGAAGCCACCGGGCAGGCCACGACGCTGGCCCACCGTGTAGCGCGCGTAGCCATCGTGCTCACCGATGACTGCACCATCGACCGCGCGGAGCGGGCCCGGGATCAACGCGGCGTGATCGGCGCCGAGCTTTGCTGTGAGCACCGCCGCGTAGTCATCGTTGGGCACGAAGCAGATCTCGTGACTCTCCGGCTTGTTCGCCACGTGCATCAAGCCGAGCTCGGCGGCGAGCGCGCGGGTCTC